>NZ_CP013021.1:3217500-3377500 GCF_001420915.1 Agarivorans gilvus
ATAACGGTCCTAAGGTAGCGAAATTCCTTGTCGGGTAAGTTCCGACCTGCACGAATGGCGTAATGATGGCCAAGCTGTCTCCACCCGAGACTCAGTGAAATTGAAATCGCTGTGAAGATGCAGTGTACCCGCGGCTAGACGGAAAGACCCCGTGAACCTTTACTACAGCTTGACACTGAACATTGACCCTACATGTGTAGGATAGGTGGGAGGCTTTGAAGCATTGTCGCTAGATGATGTGGAGCCGACCTTGAAATACCACCCTTGTAGTGTTGATGTTCTAACGTTGTCCCGTTATCCGGGATGCGGACAGTGTCTGGTGGGTAGTTTGACTGGGGCGGTCTCCTCCCAAAGAGTAACGGAGGAGCACGAAGGTTGGCTAAGTACGGTCGGACATCGTACGGTTAGTGCAATGGCATAAGCCAGCTTAACTGCGAGACAGACACGTCGAGCAGGTACGAAAGTAGGTCATAGTGATCCGGTGGTTCTGTATGGAAGGGCCATCGCTCAACGGATAAAAGGTACTCCGGGGATAACAGGCTGATACCGCCCAAGAGTTCATATCGACGGCGGTGTTTGGCACCTCGATGTCGGCTCATCACATCCTGGGGCTGAAGTCGGTCCCAAGGGTATGGCTGTTCGCCATTTAAAGTGGTACGCGAGCTGGGTTTAGAACGTCGTGAGACAGTTCGGTCCCTATCTGCCGTGGGCGTTTGAGAATTGAGGGGAGCTGCTCCTAGTACGAGAGGACCGGAGTGGACGAACCGCTGGTGTTTGGGTTGTTATGCCAATAGCATTGCCCAGTAGCTACGTTCGGAACTGATAACCGCTGAAAGCATCTAAGCGGGAAGCAGGCCTCGAGATTAATTCTCACTAGGACTTTAAGTCCTCTGAAGGGCCGTTGGAGACTACAACGTTGATAGGTTGGGTGTGTAAGCGCTGTGAGGCGTTGAGCTAACCAATACTAATTACCCGTGAGGCTTAACCATACAACACCTAAGTGTTGCTAAACCTTATTTAGAACCATGAATGCTTGATAGTGCTCATGAGATAGTCAGCTTTTTCGAATGTTAAAGAACAACAAGTTTTTGCCTGGTGGCAATAGCGTTGTGGAACCACCTGACCCCATGCCGAACTCAGAAGTGAAACGCAACTGCGCCGATGATAGTGTGGGGTTTCCCCATGTGAAAGTAGGTCACCGCCAGGCTTCCAATTTGAAAACCCAGCTGATGGCTGGGTTTTTATTTAGCTGATATAGCTCAGTTGGTAGAGCGCACTCTTGGTAAGGGTGAGGTCGGCAGTTCGAATCTGCCTATCAGCACCATATACAAATAAGCCCGGCAAAACTGCTGGGCTTTTTTGTTTTTATCGGTCAATTATGGTCGATATTTCTTGTTAGCTTGCCGGATTTTTCGGCAGTGTTAGCGAACTAAGTGTGAAATAACCCATTTTTTAATGGTGAGTGAAGAGGCTTTTTGCTTTTAAGTTTTTGTTTTTAATGTGTTTTCTAAATAGATTAAACAAATTTTAGACAATCCTACCAATTAAAAAATTAGGGTGTTATAATTTCGCGCCCTTTAATTAGGCAGCCAGAGATCTCAGCGCTAATTGCTGGGATCAGTTGTAATATATAGCGGAGCACTGAAATGATCCAAATGCAATCTACTATGGACGTGGCGGACAATTCCGGCGCGCGCCTTGTACAGTGTATTAAGGTCCTAGGTGGTTCGCACCGCCGTTATGCACGAATTGGCGACATCATTAAAGTTACTGTAAAGGAAGCGATTCCACGCGGTAAAGTTAAAAAAGGTGACGTAATGAATGCTGTGGTAGTGCGTACTAGAAAAGGCGTACGTCGTCCTGATGGTTCTGTAATTCGTTTTGATCGCAATGCAGCGGTTATTTTGAATGCAAACAATCAGCCTATTGGTACTCGTATCTTTGGTCCTGTGACACGTGAACTTCGAACTGAACAGTTCATGAAAATTGTGTCTCTAGCGCCAGAAGTACTTTAAGGAGTCCCAAATGGCTAATAAAATCCAAAAAGGCGATGAAGTAATAGTTATTGCAGGTAAAGACAAAGGCAAGCGCGGTAGCGTAACCAAAGTTTTACCTACCGGTAAACTATTCGTTGAAGGCGTAAACGTAATCAAGAAGCACCAAAAGCCTAACCCTCAATTGGGTCAAGCTGGCGGTATTGTTGAGAAAGAAGCGGCCCTTGATGCATCAAACGTAGCGATTTATAACCCTGCCACTGGCAAGGCTGATCGCGTTGGTTTCCGATTTGAAGACGACAAAAAAGTTCGTGTTTTCAAATCGTCTAATGAAATTGTAAAGTAACTGGAGTTAACGATGGCGAAACTGCATGACCTATATAAGGAAAGTGTAACGCCTGAACTCATTAAGGAGTTCGGTTACAAATCCATCATGCAAGTCCCTCGGATTGAGAAAATCACCCTTAACATGGGTGTGGGTGAAGCGGTTAATGACAAGAAAGTACTAGAGCACGCAATTGCTGACCTAGCTGCTATCTCTGGTCAAAAACCTCTTACTACCAAAGCTCGTAAATCTGTAGCAGGCTTTAAGATCCGTGATGGATACCCAATTGGTTGTAAAGTAACTCTACGCGGTGAGCGTATGTGGGAGTTTTTAGAGCGTTTGATTTCAATCGCAATTCCTCGTATTCGTGATTTCCGTGGCCTAAATGCTAAGTCATTTGACGGTCGTGGTAATTACAGTATGGGTGTGCGTGAGCAAATCATCTTCCCTGAAATTGACTATGACAAAGTTGATAAGGTTCGTGGTATGGATATTACTATCACTACTACTGCCGAAACCAACGAGGAAGGCCGCGCTCTGTTGGCTGCCTTTAACTTCCCATTCCGTAAGTAAGGTAGAGTTAGTTATGGCTAAACAATCAATGAAAGCACGTGAAGCGAAGCGCGAAAAAACCGTCGCTCGTTTTGCGGAGAAGCGCGCGGCGCTTAAAGCGATTATTAGTAGCGTGAACAGCTCTGATGAAGAGCGTTGGGACGCAGTTCTAAAATTGCAATCTTTACCTCGTGATTCAAGTCGGTCTCGTCAGCGTAATCGCTGTAACGTAACCGGCCGTCCTCATGGCTACCTACGCAAGTTCGGCTTGAGCCGTATCAAATTGCGTGAAGCGATGATGCGCGGTGAGGTTCCTGGCCTTAAGAAAGCCAGCTGGTAAACCACTTAATTACGGAGTAAACGATTATGAGCATGCAAGATCCTATTGCGGATATGTTGACTCGCGTTCGCAACGGTCAATCGGCAAATAAAGTATCTGTTGTTATGCCTTCGTCAAAAGTTAAAGTGGCAATTGCTAACTTGCTGAAAGAAGAAGGTTATATCACAGATTATGCTGTGACTGGTGACGTTAAGAAGTCATTAGAAGTTACCCTCAAATATTTTGAAGGTAAAAAAGTTATTGAAAAGATTGAACGTGTAAGCCGTCCAGGCCTACGCATTTATAAAGGTGCTAAAGACCTACCTAAAGTTATGGGTGGTCTAGGCGTTGCAATCGTTTCTACATCGAAAGGCGTTATGACTGACCGTGCAGCACGTAAAGCTGGCATGGGCGGTGAAATCGTCTGTTACGTAGCTTAACCGGAGGTAGGTAATATGTCTCGCGTAGCCAAGGCTCCCGTTACAATTCCTGCTGGCGTTGAAGTCACAATCAACGGCCAAGAATTAACGGTTAAAGGTAGCAAAGGTACATTGACTCGCGTTTTTAATGACGCAGTTGTTGTAACGAAAGAAGAAAACGAATTGAAATTTGCTGTAGTTGAAGGTGCTTCTTCAGCTCAAGCAGGTACAGCTCGTGCTCTAAGCAACAACATGGTTGTTGGCGTTACAGACGGGTTTGAGAAAAAACTAACATTATTAGGTGTTGGTTACCGTGCCGCAGTTAAAGGCAATGTTGTAAACCTAACTCTAGGTTTTTCTCACCCTGTAGATTACACCTTACCAGAAGGTGTTACAGCAGAGTGTCCATCACAGACTGAAATCGTACTGAAAGGTGCTGATAAGCAGGTGGTAGGTCAGGTAGCAGCAAACATTCGCGCGTTCCGTCCGCCAGAGCCTTACAAAGGTAAAGGTGTTCGTTACTCTGACGAAAATGTTCGCCGTAAAGAGGCTAAGAAGAAGTAGGTTAACACTATGGAAAAGAAAATTGCTCGTCTGCGTCGTGCAACACGCACTCGCAAAGCTATGCAAGAGTTGGGGAAAACCCGCCTGGTGATTCACCGTACTCCGCGCCATATTTACGCGCAGGTGATTGCACCTGATGCAAAGGTTATCGCCACTGCATCAACAGTAGATAAAGCCGTTTCTGAAGGGCTAAAAAGTTCAGGTAATGTAGCTGCCGCTACTGCAGTAGGTAAAGCAATCGCTGAACGTGCTGCGGCAAAAGGCGTTACATCTGTAGCTTTTGACCGTTCTGGCTTTAAGTATCACGGCCGCGTTGCTGCGCTTGCAGAAGCAGCACGTGAAGCTGGTCTTCAGTTCTAAGGAGTGAGTCATGTCTAAATTTGAAGCACAAGCCGGTAGTGAGCTGAACGAAAAGCTTATCGCGGTAAACCGTGTGTCAAAAGTAGTTAAAGGTGGTCGTATCTTCAGCTTCACTGCTCTAACAGTAGTGGGTGACGGTAACGGTCGCGTAGGGTTTGGTTACGGTAAAGCACGTGAAGTTCCTGCTGCTATTCAAAAAGCAATGGAAAAAGCACGTCGTAACCTTACTAGTGTAGAACTTCGCGGTACTACACTGCAGCATCCTATTAAGGGTCGCCACTCTGGGTCGCGTGTTTACATGCAACCTGCATCAGAGGGTACTGGTATTATTGCCGGTGGTGCAATGCGTGCTGTTCTTGAAGTTGCGGGTGTGCAGAACGTATTGTCTAAAGCATACGGTTCTACTAACCCAATTAACATTGTTCGCGCTACTATTGACGCTCTTGAGAATATGCATTCTCCACAAGACGTTGCTGCTAAGCGTGGCCTAAGCGTCCAAGAAATTCTGGGGTAATAAGCCATGTCGAACAAAATTAAAGTAACACAGACCAAAAGTGCTATCGGCCGTTTGCCTAAGCACCGCGCGACCTTAACTGGTCTAGGTCTTCGTCGCATTAATCACACTGTTGAGCTAGAGGATACTCCTTGCGTTCGCGGTATGATTAATAAAGTTTCTTACATGGTTAAGGTTGAGGGAGAATAATCATGCGTTTGAATACTCTTTCTCCAGCTGCTGGCTCTAAGCCAAGCGCTAAGCGTGTAGGTCGTGGTATCGGTTCTGGTTTAGGTAAAACTGGTGGTCGTGGTCACAAAGGTCAGAAGTCACGTTCTGGCGGTACTGTGCGTCCAGGTTTCGAAGGCGGTCAAATGCCATTGAAACAACGTTTGCCTAAATTTGGTTTTACTTCACGTAAATCAATGGTAACTGCTGAAGTTCGCACTAGTGAGCTAGCGAAAGTTACTGCTGACGTGGTAGATTTGGACGCTTTGAAGGCTGCTGGTCTTATTACTCGTAACATTAAGTTTGCGAAAGTAGTATTATCTGGCGAAGTAAAAGCACCAGTTACCCTACGTGGCCTGCGTGTAACCAAAGGCGCACAAGCAGCTATTGAAGCTGCTGGCGGTAAAATCGAGGAATAAGTACAAAACATGGCTAAGAATCCAGGAACAGCATCAGCAAGTGCACAAGGCGGTTTAAGCGAACTTAAGAGTCGTTTACTATTTGTGCTTGGAGCAATTATTGTGTTTCGAGCAGGCTCCTTTGTGCCGTTACCTGGGATTGATGCCGCTGTACTGGCCGCGTTGTTTGACCAGCAGAAAGGTACCATTCTGGAAATGTTTAACATGTTCTCAGGTGGTGCTCTTTCACGTGCGTCTATTTTCGCGTTAGGTATCATGCCGTATATTTCGGCATCGATTATCATCCAGTTATTGACTGTGGTTCATCCCACTCTTGCCGAATTGAAAAAAGAAGGCGAGTCGGGGCGGCGTAAAATCAGTCAATACACGCGTTATAGCACACTGGTTCTAGCAACCTTCCAAGCTGTTGGTATTGCTACTGGCTTACCAAATATGATGGCGGGTCTGGTGATTAATCCAGGCCTACCATTCTATTTCACTGCGGTGGTTAGCTTGGTAACAGGAACAATGTTCCTGATGTGGTTAGGTGAGCAAATTACTGAACGCGGTATTGGCAACGGGATCTCGATTCTGATTTTTGCTGGTATTGTGGCAGGATTGCCTTCTGCAATCGGTCAGACGGCTGAGCAGGCGCGTCAAGGAGAGTTGCACTTATTGTTACTCTTGTTCATCGTTGCTCTTGTATTTGCGGTGACCTTCTTTGTGGTATTTGTAGAACGTGGACAACGTCGTATCGTTGTTAACTATGCAAAACGCCAACAAGGTCGCAAAGTGTTTGCAGCGCAAAGCACACATTTACCACTTAAGGTAAACATGGCTGGGGTTATTCCTGCTATTTTTGCTTCAAGTATTATTTTGTTCCCTGGCACTTTAGCTCAGTGGTTTGGTCAAAATGAAAGCTTGTCTTTCTTATCTGACCTATCATTAACGCTACAGCCTGGACAACCTTTATATGTGTTCTTGTATGCTGCGGCTATTATCTTCTTCTGTTTCTTCTATACTGCGTTGGTGTTTAATCCACGCGAAACAGCAGACAACTTGAAGAAGAGTGGCGCGTTTATTCCAGGGATTCGTCCTGGTGAACAAACCTCGCGATACATCGACAAGGTGATGACTCGTTTAACCCTAGCTGGTGCTTTGTACATCACGTTTGTATGTTTAATTCCTGAGTTTATGATGATCGGAATGAACGTTCAGTTCTACTTCGGTGGTACTTCACTACTTATCGTAGTGGTGGTTATCATGGACTTTATGGCTCAGGTCCAAACCCATTTGATGTCTCATCAATATGGTTCGGTTCTGAAAAAAGCTAATCTTAAAGGTTACGGCCGATAGGCCACCTTGAGATTGGACTTTAACTTTTGCGGAGATAGCAATGAAAGTACGTGCATCCGTTAAGAAAATCTGCCGTAACTGTAAAGTTATTAAGCGCAACGGTGTTGTGCGTGTAATTTGCAGTGAGCCAAAGCATAAACAGCGCCAAGGCTAGTTAGTAGATTTCAAGACAATATTATTTGCAATGTGGTCATCTGTTGAGTATCCTTACGGGCTTTTCACAGATGGCCTTCGTTTAACACGAAAAATAGGAGTGTGCCAATGGCCCGTATAGCCGGCATTAACATTCCTGATCAGAAGCACGCAGTTATCGCTTTAACTGCAATCTTCGGTATTGGTTTAACCCGTTCACAGCAAATCTGTGCGGCAGCTGGTATCGCTGAAGATGTTAAGATCAGAGAACTTGACGAAACACAAATCGATAAACTTCGTGACGAAGTAGCTAAATTCACCGTTGAAGGTGATCTACGTCGTGAAGTATCAATGAACATTAAGCGCTTGATGGACCTAGGTTGTTACCGTGGACTTCGTCATCGTCGCAGTTTGCCCCTTCGCGGTCAGCGCACTAAAACTAATGCGCGCACCCGTAAAGGTCCTCGCAAACCTATTAAGAAATAAGGGGTGAGGGAAAATGGCTAAAACTCCGACTCGCGCTCGTAAACGCGTAAAAAAACAAGTTGCTGACGGCATGGCTCATATCCATGCTTCTTTCAACAATACTATCGTGACTATCACTGATCGTCAGGGCAACGCGCTTTCTTGGGCTACCGCAGGTGGTTCAGGTTTCCGTGGTTCTCGTAAGTCTACTCCGTTCGCTGCACAGGTTGCTGCTGAGCGTGCTGCTGAAGCAGCTAAAGACTACGGCCTTAAAAACGTAGAAGTGTTTGTTAACGGACCAGGACCTGGTCGTGAGTCTTCAATCCGTGCATTACATGCTGCGGGTTTCCGTGTGACTAACATCACCGACGTGACTCCGATTCCACACAACGGTTGTCGTCCACCTAAGAAACGCCGCGTGTAGTTTCTGGATAGATTGGAGAAAGAAAAATGGCAAGATATTTAGGTCCAAAGCTTAAACTTAGCCGTCGTGAAGGTACCGATCTTTTCTTGAAAAGTGGTGTTCGCGCGATCGACACAAAGTGTAAGCTGGATACAGCACCTGGACAACATGGTGCACGTAAAGCGCGTCTTTCAGACTACGGTTTACAGCTTCGTGAGAAGCAAAAAGTTCGTCGTTTATACGGTATTCTTGAAAAGCAATTCCGCAACTACTATAAAGCCGCTGCTCGCCTTCAAGGCAACACCGGTGAAAACTTGCTGCAATTGTTAGAAAGCCGTCTAGATAACGTTGTTTATCGTCTAGGTTTTGGTGCTACTCGCGCTGAAGCTCGCCAGCTAGTAAGCCATAAAGCAATTCTAGTAAACGGTAAAGTGGTAAACATTCCTTCTTACAAGGTATTGCCAGAAGACGTTATCAGTGTTCGTGAAAAATCTAAGAAGCAAGCACGTATCGTTGCATCTTTAGAAATTGCCGGACAACGTGAAGCGGCATCGTGGATAGAAGTAGACGCTACTAAAATGGAAGGCACTTTTAAACGCCTACCTGAGCGCACTGACTTGTCTGCGGAAATTAACGAACAGCTGATCGTCGAACTTTACTCTAAGTAAAGTTGAATTATAGAGAGGACACAATGCAGGGTTCTGTAACAGAGTTTCTAAAACCAAGGCTAGTTGAGATTGAACAAGTTAGCCCAACTCGTGCAAAGGTTACGCTTGAGCCATTAGAGCGTGGTTTTGGCCACACTTTAGGTAACGCTCTTCGTCGTATTCTTTTATCTTCTATGCCAGGTTGTGCGGTAACTGAAGTTGAAATCGACGGCGTGTTGCATGAGTACAGCAGTAAGGAAGGCGTTCAAGAAGATGTCTTGGAAATCTTGCTAAACCTGAAAGGTATTGCTGTGAAGTTAGAAGGTAAAGACGAAGTAACCCTTAGTCTTACCAAGTCTGGAGCAGGTCCTGTGGTTGCAGGCGACATTCAGCACGATGCGGATGTCGAAATCGCGAATCCTGAGCACGTTATTTGTCACCTAAGTAGCAATGCTGAAATCAGCATGCGAATTAAGGTTGAACGTGGTCGTGGATACGTACCAGCTTCAGTTCGGGTTCACTCTGAAGATGAAGAGCGTCCAATTGGTCGTTTGCTAACTGACGCAGCTTACAGCCCAGTAGAGCGTATTGCTTATACTGTTGAAGCTGCCCGTGTGGAGCAACGCACCGACTTGGACAAATTGGTTATCGATATGGAAACCAATGGTACTCTTGATCCAGAGGAAGCCATCCGCCGCAGTGCAACTATTCTTGCCGAGCAATTGGATGCCTTCGTTGACTTACGTGACGTAAGTGAGCCTGAAGAAAAAGAAGAGAAGCCAGAGTTTGATCCAATCCTGCTTCGTCCTGTCGATGATCTAGAGTTGACAGTTCGCTCTGCTAACTGTTTGAAAGCAGAAGCGATTCATTACATTGGTGACTTGGTACAACGTACCGAGGTTGAGCTACTTAAGACCCCTAACTTGGGTAAGAAGTCGCTTACAGAAATCAAAGATGTATTGGCATCTCGTGGTTTGTCTCTAGGCATGCGCCTAGAAAACTGGCCACCTGCTAGCATCGCTGATAAGTAAGTCATCACTGGTTTTAACGTCTTATTATAGAAGGATAAGGTCATGCGCCATCGTCAGAGTGGTCGTCAATTGAACCGTAATAGCAGCCATCGCCAGGCTATGTTCCGGAATATGGCCAGTTCATTGGTTCGCCATGAAGTTATCAAGACAACATTGCCTAAAGCCAAAGAGCTTCGCCGTGTTGTTGAGCCATTAATCACATTGGCTAAAAACGACAGCGTAGCTAACCGCCGTCTTGCTTTCGCTCGCACCCGCGATGCAGAAGTAGTTGGTAAGCTATTCGCTGAAATTGGCCCACGATTCAAAGAACGTGCTGGCGGTTACACTCGCATTTTAAAATGCGGTTTCCGTGCCGGTGACAATGCCCCTATGGCATACATTGAATTGCTGGACCGCCCTGAAGTTGAAGAAGTAGTTGAAGAAGCTGCTGAGTAAACTTGGGCACCAAGCATAAAAAACCGGACTTAGGTCCGGTTTTTTTTTGTTCTTTTTTAAGGATAAATAGCAGTTATAGGCTTTTGTTGTTATCAAAGAAGTAGGAAATCCGCGTTCTAGGATTGAGGTATTCAAATACTGCTTCGGGTAAGGCTCCTGGCTTCAATGCTTTTTCAATGGTGAGCCCTGCCGCTTCCAAATCAATAATTGGGGCTTCACTGCGTGGAATGGCGGCATCATAAACCTGCACCGTTGGGAACAACAAACGTTCCGAATTTACCGACATCACCAAGCCAATTTGTCCTGAGCTGAGCTGTACTACGCTGCCTGGAGGATAAATGCCAAGTAGCCGAATTAATACACCTAAGTCACCGTTGTTCAGTTGTTTTTTACGTTGTTTATAGAGGTAGGCGATTACTGTAAACGGTATGCGTGACTGTTTGGGATCCCTTGGGTGGCACAGGCTGTCATACTCATTGACCACAGCAATTAACTGCGACAAGCGGTCAATTTGATCCCCTTTAAGTTGTTTAGGGTAGCCGCTACCGTCTAGGTATTCGTGATGCTGTTCGGCAATGACTTTCACTTTCTCGGGAATGGTTTCCGAGAGCTTCAAGAAATCGACGCCATACTTGGTATGCATCTTTAATAGATTGTTTTCTTGAGGCGTTAATTTACCTTGTTTGCGTAACACGGTGTCGGGAATTTTCATCTTACCCACATCGTGAAATAGGCCGGCTAGGCCAAGCAGCTTAATGTCCCGCTCCGAGAAACCAACCGCCTTGGCCAGCATCATCGAAAGAATAGATACGTTAAGGCTGTGGTAGTAGAAGTTATCCGCCTCGTTACTGTCGTTCATCAGGTGTAATACGATATTCTCACCTGAAAGTAAGTCTTCTGCTAGGTTATTAACTAAGGTGGTGGCGTCTTCTACCGCATTAAGTGGGCGGTTTTGTAACTTAGACATCACCGCTCGCACCTGAGCCATTGAGCGGTCAAATTCTTTTTCCACTTTTTGTAGGTTGCGACGGTAGTTTTTTAGCTCGTCGATGCGCGCGCGCTTTTCATCCCACAAGGCATTTTTTGAGTGCTCAGAGTTTTTATCGTCTGGAGACTCGTCCACCTTATGGTTTACCGGTAAGGGGGCTTATCACTTTTTTCAGGTACCACAATGACGTGCTTTAAACCAAGATTACGAATAACCTCGATTTGTTCTTGGCTTTTAATTTTGAAGCTAGTGAACATAAACGGGTGCTCGCCCCACTTCACGGGAAGCTTAACAAAGACCCCAATTTGTAAACGTTCTACCGTTAGCTTTAACTCTGCCATATTCCTTTACTACAAAAACAATCCAAGCTGCATTATGTATAAATTTGTACTTAAAATCAGCTGCTTTTAACAAGTTCTAGACATACTCTATAATCTAATTAAAATGGGTATCTAGATGTCTAGACATATATATTATGTTTGCAAGGAGCCAGCTAATGCCAATTTGTATTCCTGATCAATTACCTGCTGCTGAAGTACTACGTAACGAAAACATTTTTGTTATGCCAGAAAGCCGTGCTGCGCATCAGGATATTCGCCCACTGGAAGTGGTGTTGCTGAATTTGATGCCGAAGAAAATCGAAACCGAGAATCAAATCTTGCGTCTGTTATCTAATTCGCCATTACAGGTAAATGTTAAGTTATTGCGAATTGATCATCGGGTGTCGAAAAATACTCCTCAAGAGCATATCGATAGGTTTTATCGAGATTTTGACAAATTGCGAGAACGTAACTTTGATGGCTTAATTATTACCGGTGCGCCGCTGGGTCAAGTTGATTTTGAGGACGTTTATTATTGGGAACAGGTCAAAGAGATTATTGATTGGTCGACTACCCATGTTACCTCAACCTTGTATTTGTGTTGGGCGGCACAGGCGGCACTTTATCACCTTTATGGTTTGCAAAAGCAAACTCACGAAAGCAAGCTATCTGGTGTGTATTGGCATCAAACCAAACATCGCCATAACCCTTTGGTAAGAGGTTTTGATGATGCCTTTCTTGCGCCCTTGTCGCGTTACGCTAAGTTTGACTCAAGACTTATCACCGAAGAAACCGACTTAAAAGTCTTGGCTGATAGCCCTGAGGCGGGCAGTTACTTATTTGCCAGTGAAGACTTCCGGCAGGTATTTATTACCGGCCACCCCGAATATGCGGCCGATACGCTACATAACGAGTTTGTCCGCGATACCCAAGAAGGTTTGAATCCGCGTCTACCTGAAAATTACTATCCGAATAACGATAGTAAAGCCAGCCCTTGCGCTACTTGGCGTAGCCATGGACACCTGCTGTATAACAACTGGTTAAATTACTGCGTTTACCAAATTACGCCTTATGATTTGGCAGACCTTAAACCTAAGTCCGATAATATCTTGAAATAATTTCATATAACTTTATCGCAGAGATGTCATATAGGGCGCTGTGTTACACTGCCGCACCGAATTAACGGCGAAAGAAATAGGATATACCCGTGTCAGCAAGACAAAAACTAGAAAACCAGCTAAGCCAGCGCATCATGATTATCGATGGTGGCATGGGCACCATGATTCAGTCTTATAAACTTGAAGAGGCTGATTACCGTGGAGAGCGGTTTGCTGACTGGCACACCGATGTAAAAGGCAATAACGATATGCTGGTTTTAAGCCAGCCGAAAATTATTGCTGATATTCATCGCGAGTATCTGTTGGCCGGTGCCGACATCGTTGAAACCAATACCTTTAACGCAACCACTATCGCCATGGCTGACTATGATATGCAAGCACAGTCAGCGGAAATTAACCGTGAGGCGGCGCGCATCGCTCGTCAGGTGGCCGACGAGGTAACAGCGCTCGATCCACAGCGTCCGCGCTTCGTGGCGGGGGTACTTGGGCCAACTAACCGAACCTGTTCTATTTCGCCGGACGTAAACGACCCTGGTTATCGTAACGTCACTTTTAATGAACTAGTAGAAGCCTATCAAGAGTCGACCAAGGCCTTGATTGAAGGCGGCAGTGACCTGATTTTAATCGAGACCATTTTCGATACCTTAAATGCAAAGGCTGCGGTATTTGCGGTGAAGTCGGTATTTGATGAGCTTGATATTGAGCTGCCTATTATGATCTCGGGCACCATTACCGATGCCTCGGGCCGTACCTTAAGTGGCCAAACCACCGAGGCCTTTTATAATTCTTTACGTCACGCCAATCCGATTAGTATGGGCCTTAACTGTGCTCTTGGCCCTGATGAATTACGCCAATATGTGGAAGAGCTGAGCCGAGTCAGCGAAACGTATGTTTCTGCTCACCCTAATGCCGGCCTACCCAATGCTTTTGGGGAATATGATTTAGAAGCCGAAGAAATGGCCGAGCACATTGGCGAATGGGCGCGTGCTGGTTTTCTTAATTTGGTGGGGGGTGCTGTGGTACCACGCCGCAACATATTAAAGCTATGGCCGAGGCGGTGGAAGGCGTAGCGCCGCGCAAACTACCAGAAATTGACGTCGCCTGTCGTCTAGCGGGCTTAGAACCCCTCACCATTAGCCCAGAGACTTTATTTGTTAACGTTGGGGAACGTAACAACGTTACTGGTTCGGCTTTATTTAAGCGTTTGATTATTGAAGAAGACTACGACAAGGCGATCGAAATTGCCTTGCAGCAAGTGGAAAACGGCGCGCAAATCATCGATGTGAACATGGATGAGGGCATGCTTGACTCTCAAGCTGCCATGGTTCGTTTCCTTAATCTTATTGCCTCTGAGCCTGATATCGCCAAAGTACCGGTGATGATTGACTCATCTAAATGGGACATCCTCGAAGCGGGTTTACAGTGCGTGCAAGGTAAGCCTGTAGTGAACTCCATCTCGATGAAAGAAGGGGTGGAGCCGTTCATTCAGCAAGCCAAGATCTTACGCCGCTATGGCGCCGCTGTGATAGTGATGGCCTTCGATGAGGTAGGGCAAGCCGATACACGTGAGCGTAAGTTTGAAATTTGCCAAAAGTCTTACGATATTCTGGTCAACCAAGTAGGCTTTCCGCCAGAAGATATTATCTTCGACCCGAATATTTTTGCAGTAGCCACCGGCATCGATGAACACAACAACTACGCTGTGGATTTCATCGAAGCAGTAAAAGATATTAAAGATAAGCTGCCACACGCGATGATTTCGGGTGGGGTGTCTAACGTCAGTTTCTCGTTCCGCGGAAATAACCCTGTTCGTGAAGCCATTCATGCCGTGTTCCTCTATTACGCCATCAAGAATGGCATGGACATGGGCATCGTAAATGCCGGCCAATTAGCGATTTATGAAGATATTCCTAAAGAGCTGAAAGACAAAGTCGAAGCCGTGGTACTAAATACCCATGATAATGCCACCGAAGAGCTATTAGCGATTGCCGAAAAATACCGTGGTGATGGCAGTCAGCAAGAAAATACTCAAGATTTAGAGTGGCGTTCATGGGATGTTAATAAACGTCTTGAACACGCTTTAGTAAAAGGTATTACTGAATATATTGAGGAAGATACCGAACTAGCCCGACAAGCCGCAGAGCGTCCGTTACACGTGATTGAAGGCCCCTTAATGGATGGCATGAACGTAGTGGGGGACTTATTTGGCGCAGGTAAAATGTTCCTACCTCAGGTGGTGAAGTCGGCGCGAGTGATGAAACGTGCCGTGGCCTACCTGCAACCCTTTATCGAAGCCGAGAAAGGCGAAGGTCAGCGCTCTAATGGCAAGATTGTAATGGCGACGGTGAAAGGTGATGTGCATGACATCGGTAAAAACATTGTTGGCGTAGTGCTGCAATGTAATAATTTCGAGGTGATAGACCTCGGGGTGATGGTGCCCTGCGACAAAATCTTAAAAGTTGCCAAAGAAGAACAGGTGGATATGATTGGCCTGTCGGGTTTGATTACGCCTTCGTTGGATGAAATGGTGCATGTGGCCAAAGAAATGCAGCGCACAGGCATGGACATTCCATTATTGATTGGTGGTGCCACTACCTCTAAAGCACACACAGCGGTGAAAATTGAACAAAACTACCAGCATCCAGTGGTGTACGTTTCCAATGCTTCACGCGCAGTGGGGGTATGCCAGAGTTTATTATCGCAAGAGACCCGTGGCGGTTTTGCCGAAAAACTGGCTAAAGAATATGACATTGTGCGTGAGCAGCATGCCCGCAAGCGCCCTCGTTCGGCGCCGGTAAGTCTAGAGCAAGCGCGGGCTAATCGCCTCGACATAGATTGGCAAAACTATACTCCGCCAGTGCCTAAGCAACTGGGCGTACAACAATTTGATGATGTGTCGATTGCTGAGATTGAACCCTACATCGACTGGACGCCGTTCTTCATGACATGGTCTTTAGCTGGCAAGTACCCAAGAATACTTGAAGATAAAGTGGTGGGTGAAGAAGCGCAGCGTTTGTTTAAAGATGCCAAGGCGATGCTGGCGCGCTTTAAGCAATCTAAGGAAATTAAAGTCTCGGGAGTCTGTGGCTTGTTCCCGGCTAACAGTGTGGGTGATGACATTGAGATTTACCGCGATGAATCACGCAGTGAAGTGATAGCGCTTAGCGCTCAGCTACGCCAACAAACAGAAAAGAAAAATGGTGCAAACTATTGTTTGGCTGATTTTATAGCGCCTAAGTCTTCAGGCAAGGCTGACTACTTTGGTGCCTTTGCGGTGACTGGCGGTATTGGCGAAGATGAATTGGCCGAAGCCTATAAGGCCGATGGTGACGACTACAACGCGATTATGGTTAAAGCCGTGGCTGACCGTTTGGCAGAAGGCTTTGCCGAATACTTGCATGCTCGAGTACGTAAAGAGTTCTGGGGCTATGCCGCCGATGAGAACTTAACTAACGAAGAGCTGATCCGTGAGAATTACCAAGGGATCCGTCCGGCACCGGGTTATCCGGCTTGTCCAGAACATACCGAAAAGGGCTTGATCTGGGACTTGCTAGAGGTGGAATCGCGGATTGGTATGAAGTTAACCGAAAGCTACGCCATGTGGCCAGGGGCGGCTGTTTCGGGGTGGTATTTCTCTCATCCTGATAGCCGTTATTTTGCGGTAGCCACGATTCAAGCGGATCAAGTGCAAGATTACGCCAAGCGTAAAAACATGAGTCTTGAAGAAGCTGAGCGTTGGTTAGCTCCTAACATCAACTAGTTGTTTTAAGCGCTAATTAATGATTGCTTCTGAGCTTAGCTCAGGAGCAATAAAGCGCTTGAATTAACGGCTTTTCCCTCCTACAATTGCGCCGAATTTTTATCCGAGAAGCTATTATGACACCGGACCCCGACAGTCGACATTTTCATTGTTTTTTAATTCCAATCGTACACTATTTCTTCGTATAGACTGTCTGCTTAATGGCTAGCTCTATGCGAATGCTGGAGCAGTAAATGGCACATCTTCAACAAAATTAGAGCTTGCTCTGGTTAACTTAGATAAGTTAACTCTTCGTTCCACTCTTGATGAATACCACTTTGCCGATATCGGCCAAGCCTTAGCTGAATTTGCACCTAAGGAAGCCTTACCGCTGATCTCGATGTTCTCCTTGGCCGATCGCGCTAAAGTGTTTTCTTATCTGCCTCCTTATATGCAAGCCGATGTTGCGGCTTTAATGAAGCGACATAAATTAGCAGCCTTGTTTTCGCGTATGGAGGCCGACGAACGGGCCGACTTATTTAATGCCTTAGATGACGAACAGCGCGCCATGGTATTGCCGGGCCTAGCTCAGGCCGAACGAGAAGACTTACGTAAGCTGGCCAGCTATGCCGAGGGCACGGTGGGCTCGATCATGACTTCCGATTACGCCACCTTGAAAGAACACTGGGTGGTGAGCCGAGCCTTAAAGCAATTGCGTTTGGAAGCGCCCGATAAAGAAACCATCTATCAGACCTACGTTATCGACCGGGAGCGCCGTTTACTCGGTACCATCTCGCTTCGCGAGTTGATTTTAGCTTCACCCGATACCGCAGTGAGTGACTTAATGCGTAGCGAAGTGGTGTCGGTGACGGTGGATCAAACTCAGGAGACCGCAGCCCACCAAATTCGCCACTATGACTTATTGGCGCTACCCGTGGTGGACGAGCAGCAAAAGCTAGTCGGCATCGTTACCTATGATGATGCGATGGATGCGGCTGAAGAAGAAGCCACCGAAGATGCGCAAAAAAGTGCTTCGGTGGGCAAGTTGGATGAAACCGTTGACCGAGTCAGTATCTGGGAGCTGTATCGTAAGCGGGTATTATGGTTAGTATTGTTGGTATTTGGCGCAATGTTTTCGGGTGCCGGAATTGCCCACTTTGAAGATACTATTTCCAGCCATGTTGCCTTGGTGTTCTTCTTGCCTTTGCTGATAGGTAGTGGTGGTAATGCAGGCTCTCAAGCTGCAGCCTTGATGGTACGCGCCTTGGCTACCGGAGAGGTAGATAAAAGCGACTGGTCGAAACTATTTGCCAGAGAATTGTTAGTCGGTTTTTCCTTGGGGCTTACTATGGCAATTGCGGTATATGGCGTGGGCGTTTATCGAGGTGGGCCGGAAGTGGCTATCATCGTATCAATGTCGATGGTGATTATTGTGCTAGCCGGCTCGTTAGTTGGTTTGAGCCTGCCCTTTATGCTGAATAAAATTAAAATGGACCCTGCTACGGCATCAGGGCCATTGGTGGCCACCATTGCTGACGTAACCGGCGTATTGGTTTATTTCAGCTTAGCCAGTTTGGTCCTAGCCATATAGTGGGGATTAGCGGGGGAGATTACCCCGCTATGGGCTTAATCGGCTTTTTTCTGTTTGCTTTCAGTGGGGCGGATAAGTCCCACGCCCTCACGAATAATCATCAGCCCTAGATAAACCAATTTAACACAGACCCAAAGAAAAACGATCAACACGATGACTTTGATAAAGGTTTGGAATATCTCGAAAAATTCTTCGCTGACTTGGGTGATAATGGCGTCGGTATCGGCCATTAACCAATTAAAAAAGTCCTGCATAAATGGCGCATCATGCGGTAAGGTCACTAAGCTGATAGTTTGTGGTAGTACGTAGCCGATGACCGCTATCCCTACCACAATTAAGACTATTGCGAGTACCAAGCGAGTGAGTTCTAGTGACTTATTCATATACATCCTTGAATAATTATTAATATTTTTATTGCTAGTCACTTTACTGCACTCAAGCTGCCGGTCAAGTGATTTAGGGCTTGGCTTCTATACCAAAAGCTTGCTGTTGTTGCTCTAACTCTTCTTGAAGTTCAAACCACGCTAATTCGGTCTCTTCGAGTTCGCTTTTTAGCTGCGCCTGCTGCTGTAGATACTGCTGTAAAGTGGCTTTGTTATCCGCTTCATAGAGCTCTGGCTCAGCCATTTTCTGTTCAATTTCATCTAGGCTTTGCTGAGCTTTAGTGCTACGTTTTTCCAAGCTTTCTAACTCCTTACGTAGCGCTTTAGTTTGCTGGCGAAATTCGGCTTCTCGGCGTTTTTGCTCTTTACGCAGGTTAACCGGGTTATTCGCGTTGCTTGAGCTAGGGCTGCTGCTTTCGGCGCGATTGGCTTGGCTTAACCATTGCTGGTAGTCATCTAGGTCACCGTTAAAAGGGGATACGCGCTGGCTATCAACCAAATAAAACTCATCGGTAGTAGCACGCAGTAGTGCTCGGTCGTGCGATACAATAATCATCGCACCGGTAAATTCTTGTAGCGCTAAGGTCAAAGCATGACGCATTTCTAAGTCGAGGTGGTTGGTGGGCTCATCCAGCAACAATAGGTTGGGCTTTTGCCATACTACTAAGGCCAATACCAAGCGGGCTTTTTCACCACCACTAAACGGTGCCACAGCTTCTAAGGCCTTATCCCCTTGAAAACCAAAACTACCCAAGTATTTACGCAAGTCAGCTTCGCTGGTGGTAGGGGCCAGTCGCTGCAAGTGCTGCATCGGACTGTCTTCAGAACGCAGTGTTTCTAATTGATGCTGGGCAAAGTAACCTACTTTGGCCATTTTGTTGATTTCAACATTTCCAGCCAGCGCTTTAAGTTCGCCCGAAAGCAATTTAATAAAAGTCGATTTACCCGCGCCATTGCGCCCTAATAAGCCTATCCGGCTGCCCGGTACTAGGTTAAATTTCACCTGTTCTAGAATGGTTTTATCTTGGTAACCAGCACTGACCTTTTCCATGGTGAGTAGTGGTAGTGGCAAGCTGTCGGGTTCTCTAAAGCGAAAACTAAATTGGGAATCAACGTGCGCTTGGCTAATCACTTCCATTTTTTCTAAGGCTTTAAGGCGGCTCTGGGCTTGCTTTGCCTTACTGGCTTTGTAACGAAACCGGTCGACAAAGCTTTGCATGTGGGCGCGTTCGCGCTGCTGCTTCTCATACATCGCTTGTTGTTGGGCTAGGTGAGTAGCGCGCATTTGTTCGAAGTCTGAATAACTACCGGTATATTCATTGAGCTTTTGATGCTCAATATGCACGATGCGATTCACAATGTTATCTAGGAAATCGCGGTCGTGAGAAATCAGAATTAAGGTGCCGGGGTAGCGTTTCAGCCACTGTTCTAGCCACACTACGGTATCTAAGTCCAAGTGGTTGGTGGGTTCATCCAATAACAACAAGTCGGAGCGAACCAGTAGCGCTTGAGCTAAGTTAAGGCGCATCCGCCAACCACCGGAGAAGTCACTCACGCTTTGTTGTTGGCTGGCTTCACTAAAACCCAAGCCAGCCAGTAGTTCTGCCGCTTTGGTGGTAATTTGATAGCCGCCAATGGTGTCCATTTTGGTATGCAGAGTGGCGATGAGTTCACCCTGATTGGCCGCCTCGGCCGCGGCAATGTCTTGCTCTAGTTGTCGGTATTCCATATCGCCATCAATGACATAGTCAATTGCTCTACGTTCTAAGGCGGGGGTTTCTTGAGCAACGCTAGCAATGGCCCATTTACTGGGGATGGAGAGATCGCCCGCGTCAACATGAAGTTGTTGTTTTAGTAAGGCGAATAAAGATGACTTGCCACAGCCATTTTGTCCTACCAGACCCACTTTTTGGCCGGGATGAATAGTCAGGCTGGTATCGGCTAAGAGAAATTTGCTGCCACGTTGCAGGCTAATGTTGTTGGCTACGATCATGCTGGGTGTTATGTGCTGCTTAAACTATGCAATAATGCCGCTATGATACCTGATGTGGTGAAGGCCGCATAGCAACCGTCAAAAGCAAAGTTGAGTTAATAATGGCAAGACATCGATTTATTGCAGGCGCAGTCTGCCCCGCCTGTGGTGAGCACGACTCTATTCGTCTAATTGTTGAAACGGCGAGTAATAGCTCTGAAGAAAACGAGTTTATTGAATGCGTGAGCTGTGATTATCGTGCCGAGCGGCCTAAGCAGCAACAGGCTAGTCCAGAGCAAGATATCATCGGTTTATTTAAGCCTTAGCGGTCCCTTGAAACAGGCTTAATGCGGTTTGCAAAAACAAATTTTACTCTTCTACGGACTGCCATTGTCTTCAAATCCGACCATTTGGTAGCCACTAGCCATTAATAAGCGCAACATCGACGGATAACAACTCATCGATTTTACGCTAATCCTTTGATAACCATGCTCCATGGCCCAAGCTTCTTGCTGTTTGCGCAAGCGAGTGGCTATCCCCGTTTACGATAGGCCAGCATTATGCCGCCTAAGCAGCTGTAAAATTCATGCTTATTTAATTGATAACCGAGCTGGTAAGCAAGCGGCTGCTTATTATGGCTAACCAGTAGAATGAGCCTTGCCTTTCCTGCTAGTCGCTGCTGGAGTATTTGTTCAGTATTTGCTCTTGGAACTCAGGAATGGCTGCCTCAACTTGTAGGCCTTCTGCCAAAGATCCTTGATAATAATGAATATTAAGCTTGTCTTGCACGCTTAAAGGCCTAGTTAAGTGGCTTGCCAAGGATGCTTAGACTGTAGTCTTGCCCGTCCATTCTCGCCACATTAGGCAGCTTGCCCCAAGGTTGATAGGCCAGCTTCTCAAATAGCGCGATGCTAGGCGTGTTGTGGCTAAAGATAAAAGCCAGCAGCACTTCAATGCCTAATTGCTTGGCTATGGTTTCGGCCTCTTGTAATAAGCGTTTACCTAAGCCCTTGCCGCGTTGCGACTCGGCTAAATAGAGACTGATTTCGGCGCTGTGCTGGTAAGCGGGGCGGCCATAAAAGTCGCTAAAGCTAAGCCAAGCTATTACTTGTTGCTGTTGTTCTACAACATATAAAGGGCGCTTAGGGTGTTGGTGTTGGTCAAACCAGGCTTGCCGTGACGCGACGCTTTGCGGCTCGGTATCCGCGGTGACTTGGCGAGAAGCGATGGTGGAGTTATAGATCGCAACAATTGCGGGTAAGTCGGCTGCTTCGGCTAAACGAAATTGGTAAGTCATAGAGGCTACTAATAGTGAGGAGGAGGTGTTTCTTGTTCTTGAGGTGCCACGGCATTACCGGCGTCACCATCAAACAACTTGGCTCTAATTAATTTGAATTGATGCTGTAAAGTATCCAGTTGTTGCTGTTGATCCTGTAAAGCAAGGTTGAGCTGCTCAATGGTATCGTCTTGAAAAGCCAATTTGGTTTCAAGGCTCTCGATAATGTCTTCTAATTGTTGTTGCTTCATTGCGCTACTTATTTATTTGCCAAACTTCTACTAAACCACTCGAGCTGGCGCTCGCTAAGCGCTCATTATCAAGCATCGCCGCACTATACACAACTGCGCTTTTAGGGCGGGTTTTTTGGTGGGGGGTGACCAACCAATCTTGCAATAACTGGCCGCTTTTAACATGCCACAAGCTGAGTTTTCTGGCGGCTGAGCCGGTGATTAACCATTCACCTTGATTAGCAAAAGTGACATAAGAAAAAATATTTTGTCTGGCGGTGAGCTTTAACTGACTCACCTGCTCACCACTGGGTAAGGCCCAAATTCTTGCTAGTTTGCCGTTATCAGAAGTAAAGGCATAGCGGCCGTCACTTTGTAAGGCCACTGAAGAGACTCGTCCGGGGTGGGGGAAACGCAACAGTACCTGGGCGGTTTGGGTATCCCAAAATAGTGCTTGGTAATCGTTGCCTCCGGTGAGGGCGTAACGGCCATTGGCCGACAGCGCCACCGAGTTGATCTTTTCGCTGTGGCCTAAAAACTCTAAGCGGCGACCGGTTTGTAAATCGAGATGGATGACCTTGCCGTTGCCAAGTCCCAGTAATACTTGTTGGCCGTTGCTGGATAAGGCTACATCCCGAATGCTGGATTCGCTAAGTCGCCAATAACCAAGGGCTTGGCCAGTCTTAATATTCCATACTACAAAATCATCACGGCTGGCACTGATGGCAAAGTGATTGCCTTCAGCAATTTTAACCAGAAAAACCTGATTGTTTTGTTGGTTTTGGTGACTCCACTGAAACAGTTGACGTTGTTGTTTTACATCCCATAGGCTCAAACCATGGTGGATCGATGAGACCATGCTAAGACGCCCATCGGCCGATAAATCCGCGGCATAGGCACCCTCAACGGCTTGTTCCCAGCTGTTAAGGGGAGGCAGGTCGTCACTGCAACTGCTGATGAGTATAGCGACTAAGAGGATCACAAAGCGTTTAATAGATATCATCTTTTTGCGTAATTTTACGGAACTGTCACTAGGTTGTATTGACTAATAGGGTTAGTATAAGGGCTTTGTCGGCTAAGTGTTTAATTATTCATAATGATCTTGCACACACGCCACAGATTTAAAGCGACTCTAATGGAGATAATTGAATGAAAAAGTATTTTGCCGTGTCGGTTTTAGCCGCCTCGATTTTTGCCGTTACTGGCTGTCAAGAAGAGAAAGCTGAAACAACTGCGGCAGCACAAGTTGCCTTAGAAACAGCAGAGCAACAGCAAGCCTATGCCATTGGTGCATCGGTATCTCGCTACATTGCCACAACTTTAGAGCAGCAAAAAGAATTGGGCCTTGAGCTAGACAATGCTTTAGTTTTAAAAGGCATGGAAGACGGCTTAGGTGGCGAAGTGTCTATGTCTGAAGAAGAAATTCAGTCAACACTTAAAGCGTTAGACGAAAAACTAGCCGGTTTAGTGCAAGCTAAAGCTGAAGCCGATGCTGCTTCTGCAAAAGCGGAAAGTGAAAAATTCTTAGCCGATAACGCAGCTCGTGAAGGCGTAACGGTAACTGAGTCTGGCCTACAGTTTGAAGTATTAACTGATGCTGAAGGCGACAAGCCAAGCGCAGCCGATACTGTGACTGTTCACTACAAAGGCACACTTACCGATGGAACGCCTTTCGATAGTTCTTACGACCGTGGTGAGCCAGCGACCTTCCCATTGAACCGCGTTATTCCAGGTTGGACTGAAGGCGTTCAGTTAATGTCTAAAGGCGCTAAATACAAGTTCTTTATTCCAGCAGAACTTGGTTACGGTGAAAGTGGTGCTGGTAGCATTCCACCTAACTCAGTTCTAGTGTTCGAAGTTGAATTAATCGACATTGAAAAAGCAGACGCTCCTGCGGAAGAAACTCCAGCGAGCTAAATTGCCGAAAAATGGCCGTAAAAAAGCAGCATTTAGATGCTGCTTTTTTGTTTTCGCGGTAGAAACCAGCCGAGCTTATTCTGCGGCGGCTTGCTGTTGACTGTGCTGATAAAGGTGATCGAGTAGTTCATCTTCTACTTCAAAGCGCTCTTCCATCTCCTGTCCCAGTTGCGACAAGTCGCGGTCAAAACTATTGAGTTCAATATTTTCATCCACTTCAGCGTAGCTATCGTTAAACGACAAGGCGATGTCGGTGGTCTCAGTGATTAGCGGTAATAGCCGTTCTCCGGGAGTTGTATCACCATCGTTGGCACATTCATTTACGATTTGCTCATAAATTTCGAAATGTCCAGTAGAGACATAATCAACTAGTTGTTCGCAGAATTGAGAAATTTTGGAGGCGTCAGGAAGGGAGCGGTCGAGCTTGTCATAAGGTGGCAGGCCGGCCAACTCACAATAGGCTATGAGTAATTTTTTTCGTGCGCTTAACCAAGCATCGATTACTTGGCTGGCACCACCCCATTTAGCCTGAGCTTGTTCTACTTTTCTTAGCATGCCCTTGCTCCTTCATCCCCTAAATAGTCTATCTATAACTAAATAAATTCCTTGCTCTCGTCAACTGGTATTTAGCTTAAGTGCGGAGTGCTAAACATTTGTTGTTAGTGAAAAGCTTGTTATGTCGTGTAAGCTTGGTCATTATTCGCTTACTGAGCAAGTGCAGGATAGAGCAAGGAGAAACTTTGGATAAACAATTTGGCTGGTGGTTTTTCACTTGTGAGCGGCAAATCTTGGTGATCCCACATGGCGAGCACATTCCTTACGGTGACTTAGACGATTTACCGGTCCCCTCTTTAGATACGTCAAAAGCTGAACGTTTTGCCCATTATAAGGGCGAAGCTTGTATTCGCTTAGAGCTGGCTGAGCCGCTGGATTTGGGTATGGGAGAGTGGATGGATTTACGCAGCTCCATGGCACTGCTTAGCCCAAGCGTATTTGATTTAGTTGGAAAAGCGCAACAGTTTGCCTTGTTTCTTAAAACTCACCGTTTTTGTGGTTGTTGTGGGGAAAGCTTACAACGGGTTGATTGGGAGTTGGCCATGCAGTGTGAACACTGTGGCTTTCGCGCTTATCCGAGAATATCACCCAGTATCATCGTATTAATTAGTGATGGTAAACGATTGTTATTGGCGAACCATCGACGCCATCAACAAAAAGATTGGCCTATTTATACGGCGATCGCCGGATTTGTGGAAGCGGGCGAAACGCTTGAGCAAACGGTACACCGTGAAGTGCGCGAGGAAACTGGGGTTAAGATTAAAAACCTGCGTTATTGGAAGAGCCAACCTTGGGCTTTCCCTCATTCTTTAATGGCGGCTTATTTTGCAGAGTATGACTCAGGAGAGTTGAATATAGACCGTCGCGAACTGTGTGATGTTCAGTGGTTTGAGCCAGACAAACTGCCCAATTTACCGCCACATGGCACTATTGCTCGAGAAATGATTGAGCATTGGTTGCATCAAACTTGCAGTTCGCAGCACTAAGGCTTGAGTTGTTAATGTAGCTCGTTACAATGCACTAGCTAAAATTTAACATGATTAGGAACGCTGCATGTCGGAACTGAAAAATGATCGCTATTTACGCGCACTGTTAAAACAACCGGTAGACCATACACCGGTTTGGATGATGCGCCAAGCGGGTCGTTATTTGCCTGAATATCGAGAAGTGCGCGCTGGCGCGGGTGACTTTATGACGGTGTGTCGAGATGCCGATTTAGCCTGTGAAGTGACTCTGCAACCACTGCGTCGCTTTAAGCTTGATGCAGCAATCTTGTTTTCCGATATTCTCACCATCCCCGATGCGATGGGACTGGGTTTGTACTTCTCCAGTGGAGAAGGTCCTAAGTTTGAACGTCCGGTTATCAGTAAAGCTCAGGTTGAAGCCCTAGGCGTTCCCGATCCTGAGCAAGAGTTGGCTTATGTGATGAACGCGGTGCGCACCATTAAACGTGAGTTAAAAGGTGAAGTGCCGCTTATTGGCTTTTCTGGTAGCCCCTGGACCTTGGCCACCTACATGGTGGAAGGTGGAACCACCAAGTCTTTTGCCGGCATTAAGAAAATGGCTTTTAGCGAGCCACAAACGCTGCACCTGCTGTTAGATAAGCTAGCTGATTCGGTGATTTCGTATTTAAACGCGCAAATTGCCGCCGGAGCTCAGTCGGTGATGATCTTCGATACCTGGGGTGGGGTATTATCACCTCGGGATTACCAAGAATTTTCGCTGTCCTATATGCATAAAATTGTAGATGGTTTGTGCCGCGAAGCCGATGGCAGAAGGGTGCCAGTGACCTTGTTTACCAAAAATGGTGGCCAGTGGTTAGAGCAAATTGCGGCTACTGGATGTGACGCACTGGGTTTAGATTGGACGATTAATATTGCCGATGCTAAGCGACGGGTGGGTGACAAAGTCGCTCTGCAAGGCAACATGGATCCTTCTATGTTGTATGCGCCAATCCCTCGGATCCGCCAAGAAGTGGAAACAATACTAGAGGGCTTTGGCGAGGGAACTGGCCATGTATTTAACTTAGGCCATGGCATTCACCCGGATGTTAATCCTGAGCATGCTGGCGCATTCATTGACGCGGTGCACGAGCTAAGCCAGAAGTATCACCCTTAGACTCGTTTATTCATATCTTGGATTTAAATAAGGCAAAAGGAAAACTTTTGTCTTATTTATCTAAATGTCATCGATATTTCGCTACATTGTGCTATATTGCGTTACCTTAGAACTCTTTACGGATGAAGTTCGTTAAACCGTAATAGAGAGCTTATTAGATGAAATCTCCTTTCCAAATCGGCATCGTCCTTCTGTTAATGGTTTTAGTTGTACTGACCTACAAACTAAAACGGGTTGGCGGCTCACATGACCTGTCTCCAGTCTCTTCTTTGCAGACTAATCTCAGTGATTCACTTGCGCATCAAGCGCGCTTAACGCAGACTGAAGCACACATAAAAAATAACTAATAGCTTGATACTATTGTGATGTTCTTTAACTTTCTGCTAGTGGGAGCAGTAGCAGGATTAATGTCAGGTTTATTTGGCATTGGCGGCGGTTTGGTTATTGTGCCGGTATTGATTGGTAGCTTTGCTGCAATGGGTTTTGCCAGTGAGTCGGCCATTCATTTAGCCATTGGAACATCCCTGGCTTCTATTCTGGTGACTGCCACTAGTGCTAGTTACGCACACTATTGTCGAGGCTCGATTGATCTAACCATCGTTAAACGATTGGGTATCGGGATTGTTTTTGGTGCCATGCTAGGGGCTGGGATTGCCACTCAATTGGCAGCGCAACAATTAACTTGGTACTTTGCTGGCTTTTTATTAGTCATGGCGGCTTACATGGCATTTGGTCGAACCCCTAAAGCGCAGCGCTGTTTACCGGGCGCTACCGGCACCAGTATTATAGGTGCGCTAGTGGGCACAATTTCGGCAATGTTTGGTATTGGCGGTGGCACGATTATGTTTCCTTGTTTGAGTTGGTTTGGCGTGCCCGCCCCAAAGCGGTGGCGGTTGCCGCGGTATGTGGTTTACCCATCGCCGTAGTGGGTACCAGTGCTTATATTTATAATGGTTGGCAGCAACCGGGATTGCCGGATTGGAGTTTGGGGTATGTGTATTTGCCCGCTTGGTTCGGCATTATCGCCAGCAGTGCTTTGTTTGCCCGTTTGGGGAGCCGTTTGGCTTATCGTTTGCCTGCTAAAAGATTGAAACAAGCCTTTGCATTGCTGCTATTGGTTATGGCTGCCAAGTTATTAGTTTGAGGTGAAGATGAATCCTATTCGCATATTGCTTATGCTCGTTGTTGCATTCGTTCATTCAGTTAGCTTTGCTTGTGAAGCGCCTTCTGAGCAAGGGCTTGGTGAGGTGCTGGTGGCGTCTCGAGCCAAGCTCTACCAGCAACCGCCACAACAAGATTATGCTTGTTTAGAGGCCTATGGCTTAGATACCCGGTATTCGGTATTTGTAAGAAGTTGGCTTTATTTTGAACTGCGGATAATAGAGCAACGTTTAGCTTTAGTGGCTAACGATAAGCGGACGCTGCAGCAACAGCAAATTCTATTGAGATTACAACGGCGAATTGATTTAGAATGAGGCGTTTTTATTTAGAGGAGTCACAATGTCTTTTTCATTGTTGTTAGGCATCAGTATCTTGGTAACCGACATGTTTGCCATCGTGAAGATCATTAATAGCAGCGCAGAAATCGGTAGAAAGTACCTGTGGGTATTTTTGATCTGCGCTTTTCCGGTTTTAGGTTTCATTCTTTGGCTGTTTAAAGGACCAAAGAACTAACTATGCTGAACCTGCTCTAGTAGTTGCTGCATTTTTTGGTTGTTATAGGCCAATACTTGTAAGTTTGCCCGAAACAGGGCAGGTAATTCGATTAGGCTAATCGCCACCAATAAACAAAGGCCTAAAGACCAAACACCGAATAGCAAGAGTAGCAGTGCAACTAGCGATACCAGTAAATTAACAGCCCCCCTTAACCATTTATGTAAATAAAAGTGGTGTAATCCCGCCAACAACAAATAATTGAGTACCGCGTAGCTGTCGGGGTCTTTTACTTGTTTTTCCCAAGCTTGATAAAACTGTTTGCGTTGCTCGGCTGAGAGTCGATTAATTTGCTGGCGCAGCTGTTCTTGTTGTTGCTCTAGGTGCTGGCGGTTTAACATGCTTAACGCCCTAGCGTGACAATCACGGTTTCTCGGCTCCAAAACAGCCAAAAACGGCGATTTTCGATGACTTGGAAAACCATTTGCCAGCCCTCACTTGCCTCCTTGTTTAGGGTGGCCTCTACTTTTTGTAGTGGCATGCCTGACGCACCTAAAAACAAGGTACCTAAAGCGCCTTCGGTAATTGCGATAACTTTGTATTCTTTAAAAGCCATTGTGTTTTTTCACCTCATCACTGTTTGTTCGACTATAAGCTATGCTTAAAGACAAAACCAATGTTAAGCATTTATAAAAAGCTGTGCTAATGTTAATGGCATGATAATAATAGCGCGTTTTAATGCGCGATTTTTAGTGTCTTCTTGATATCAATATCAAAGGCTTGGCCTTATAGACACACTTAGAGAGCGATAGGGCCTAGGAACCAGTTATGAAAGTAACCATGCTGTATTATGACGAAGACAATCCTCTGCTGTTACAGCAGCAAGTGCTGTCAGGTTTAAAGCAAAGCGCCAAAGGGCGAGTGATTATTCCTAATGAAGAAAAACAAGGGAAAATCATCATTGCCATCTTAGATGGTGAAGTTAAAGTACTAAACTCTTTAGGTGATCGCGCCTTTGCTGCTTTCGATCTTGAAAAGCACATTTCTTTTGATGACGAAGCCTGATCTAGATTAACGGTAAGCCAAGCTTACCGTCTCTTCCATTAATAGCCTTTAGTAAAATCCACCTTATCTGGTAATTCTTGCCCCGCTAAGTAAGCCTTCAATTTTTCAGCAAATAGCCGACTAATATCACTCACCCTGCTAGGCGCAGCAATGTGGGGAGTAATAATGCAATTGCTTTGCTGCCATAGGGGGTGGTCTTCAGGTAGCGGTTCCGGTTGGCATACATCGATAATTGCCCTCGCTTTAGGCTTTTGTTGTAAAAATGCCAATAGCGCCTGGTGATCTACGGTGGCGCCTCGCCCTACATTAAAAAAGATAACCTCATCGGCTAAGTGCTCAAAGAACTGCTGATTTAGTATGTTGTGAGTTGCTTGGGTATTAGGCAATACTGCCACTACCACGTCGGCTTGGCGGCAGGCTTGTAAGCCTTGCTGAAATGAAAACACTTGCTCAAAGGGCGCTTTAGTTTGGCCACTATAGCTTAAGGCGATTGGCTTCATAGCAAAATGCGCTGCCGTGGTGGCGAGGTGTTGGCTGATGTTGCCGCTACCAATACAACAGAAGGTTTTCCCCTGTAAACTTTGATGGGGCAGGGCTTGCCATAGACGCTGAGCTTGTTGGGCTCGATAAGCTTGGTGCTGTTGAGTTAAGGCAAGCAGATGTGAAAACACGTATTCGCTCATGAGTGGGCCAAATACACCGCGGCTATTGGTGAGCTGATAGTGTCTAGGCAAGGCCGTATCTAGCAGTGCGTCCACTCCGGCAAAGGTAGAATGTAGCCAAGTCAGTTGTGGCATGTCGTTGAGTATCGCGGCTGCATCGGCCGGAGCGGCTAATAAGACCTGACTATGTAAGGCCGCTTGACTTAGTTGCTCAGTTTGTTCTGCCCAAAACCACTCACAGTGAGGAAATTGTGGCGCTAATAGTTGATAATATTGTTGAGCATCGGGGCTAAGAATAGTGATTTGCATAGTGGACCTTCGGTTGGGTAATAAGACGACATTTCGCTAAGCTGCACTGCAGTGTTAAGCTGCTCAGTTCACCAGCCCTAATTATCTTAATCGTTTTATGGAGTGCGGAGCAAACCATGCTTACCCCTTGTGATACAGAGCGTCTAACTCGCCTATCTAGTCAGCAGCAGTCGTTATATTGTCTTGGCTTATTGCAAAGAATGACCCCTAACTACTTACTTTTTTGCCAAGCTGTGGAATTAGAGCATGATGCAGCCTTCAATAAACTATTGGCGTTATTTTGGGAGGGAGTCATGCACCCTAAAACCAAAATTAACTTCAGTGCCCAACGAGAGCGCTTTGAAGCCTTGATCCCCGAACCCCAAGATTATGACATGTATGGGGTCTATCCGGCGCTTGATTGCTGTGTAGTGGTGGACTGCTTGTTTAATTGTTTGTTAGAGGCCACTGGCGAAGAAGCAGAACAAGCTAGCCAAACTTCTTTAGCGAGTGTTTTAAGCTTGCTTGAGCTGCAATTTGGCGAACAAACAGAACAACAAATAATGGATCAAGCATTAGTGATTCAAGAGTTGGCTTTTCAGAGCGAATTGTTAGACCATATTGAACAGCTGGACGGAAGTAAAACCTCGCTTCAAGCCTTGAAAACGCTGGCGATTAACCAAGGTGTAAGTAATTTAGGGATCAGCTTAGACAGTGATAATGAGTGATTCTCTAATATTTAAACGGTGTTTTTGTGACTGTTTACGCATAAATTGGTTAAAGCCCCGCCAAACAAGGCTTGAAAGGGGAAAAACTCTTTGCGCAGCGATTTTTTTTCTCTTAAAGTGAAGCTGGATTATTTAAACGAACATAAAGGATTTAGATATTATGAACAAAACTGAACTAATTGATGCTATTGCTGAAAAAGCTGACCTATCAAAAGCACAAGCAAAACTAGCATTGGAATCAACTTTAGGTGCAGTAACTGACGCGCTTAAAGAAGGCGATCAAGTTCAGCTAATCGGCTTTGGTACATTCAAAGTTAATCATCGTGCAGCTCGCACTGGCCGTAACCCACAAACTGGTGCTGAGATCCAAATTGCTGCTGCTAACGTACCTGCATTTGTTGCTGGTAAAGCACTAAAAGACGCTGTTAAATAGTTTCTTTAATTAGCCCTTGTTTCGGCAAGGGCTAATTGTTTCACTCCTTCCGCTCCAAGTTCTATTCTCCCGCTCTTAAGTTTTATAAAACGGCTTTTCTGTTGCTGTTTGAACTCGTATCATGAATTTCTTTTTTGCCTTAAGGAAGTCTATGCAAGCGTTATTGGTAGTGGCTCACGGCAGCCGTCGTGCTCAGTCTAATCAGGAAGTCATTGAACTTGCCGCGCAGATGGCGACATCATTGCCGCAGTTTCAAGCGGTTGAAGCGGCCTTTTTAGAGCTGGTAGAGCCAAGCATTAGTCAAAAAATTACTCAGTGTTACCAGCAGGGCATTAATAACATCGTTATCTATCCGCATTTTTTAGCTGCAGGTACCCATGTGGTGAATGATTTGCCGCGTATTATTGAAGAGGCAAAGCAACAACATTCTGGGCTTGAGATTAAACTCTTGCCTCATCTTGGCGGCTTTAGTGGTTTAAGTGAGTTTATTTGCCAGTCTCTATAAGTGGCTTAAGGCCTTTGAGCAAAGTTAAGTAAATACGACTTTGGTCGAAGGGCTGTCTTTTGCTGAGTGGTCTATCCTGAAAGTTTGCTGAATGATATGCAGTAACATCGAGTTCATGGAGGATCAATGAATAGCCACTCGCTTAACAATGCTTCGGTTTTATTGTCGACTCGTCGGCGGCGTAATCGTCGTAATTCCTTAGTTAAACTGGCAGGCCAAGTAAACTTACTTAACAAGTTGTCCAATGGCCAACAACATAATCAGTCCGAGTATTCTATTAGCGTGATAGATTGTCATTCCTACCTTGAATAAGGGGCCTGTTAATTTGGGGGTTTGCGAGTGCTATTAATACTTGGCAAGCGGGCGTTAATTTGTTGTAGTGTCGCCATCTTTTGATCATGAGAACGCAGCATGCAAGTTGAAAAAAATAGCGTAGTACGCTTTGAGTACACCCTACATGAAACCGATGGTGAGCTATTAGAGAGTACCGATGGCCAAGCCGTCGCCTACTTACATGGCCATAAGGCGATGATTCCGGCGATTGAAGAAGGTTTAGAAGGTAAGCAAGCCGGAGATGAAGTAAAGCTTAGCCTAGCCCCAGAGCAAGCTTATGGTGTACGCAGAGAAGAGGCGCAAGAACGCATTTCGGTGAAGCACTTACAGGGCGCTAAAACTTGGAAGCCTGGTATGGTAGCGCTAGTGCAAACCGAACAAGGCCCTCGCCAAGTGACCATTTTGAAAGTGGGTAAGTTCATGGCTACCATTGATACCAATCACCCTTACGCGGGTAAGCACCTTGATTTCGATTTAAAAATCGTTGAGGTTCGTGCCGCGACTGAGGAAGAAATTGCTCATGGCCACGCTCACGGTGCCGGAGGCCACCAACACTAAGGACTAGGGCCAGTGTATTGCACACTGGCCCTTCATTTTAGGCCGGTTGCGCGGGCGCATCAGCGTGTAACAAGATCTGCTGATTTAGAGCGCACAATAAAGCTTTAAGACTGGCAGTTAGAATATCTTTATCAATGGCCACCCCTAGGTAGCGCTTACCTGCAATTTTCGCCTGTATATAACACACTGCCTCGGCTTCCGCTCCCTTGCTTAACGCGTGCTCATTGTAATCTAGCACTTCTATATCCACCTCAAAGCGCTCGGCTAAGCCGTTGGCAAAGGCGGCTAAAGCGCCATTCCCTGAGGCTTGGATCTGCATGACCTGCTGTTCTCGCTGCAGCTCGACTTGTAATTGGTCTTGCTGCTGATAGCTCACCTGATAATTCGCCAACTGATAGGCTTGCGCTTGCACTAAGTAGTGCTGATTAAATAGTTGCCAAATTTTTTGCGGACTAATTTCTTCACCGCTTTGCTCGGCATCTTTTTGCACTACCGCACTAAACTCAATTAGCGCCCAGCGAGGTAACTGAATGCCATAATCCTTATCGAGAATATAGGCGATGCCTCCTTTACCGGATTGGCTATTAATACGAATCACCTCTTGATAGTCACGACCAAGATCGGCTGGGTCTATCGGTAAGTAGGCCACATCCCAATAGGCGTCGTTTTGCTGAGCATCCAAACATTTTTTGATGGCATCCTGATGGCTGCCAGAGAAGGCGGTAAACACCAATTCGCCAACATAGGGGTGACGTGGATGCACGGGAAGCTGAGTACAGTCTTTTACTACCTGCACAATCTCATCAATATCTGCTAGGTCTAGCTGTGGATCGATGCCTTGGCTATATAAGTTCATTGCCATGGTCACGATGTCCATATTGCCGGTACGCTCGCCATTGCCCAATAGTGTGCCTTCAACGCGGTCGGCGCCAGCCAATTGCCCTAGTTCGGCAGCGGCAATGCCACAACCACGATCGTTGTGAGTATGTTGGCTCACGATGATGTCTTCACGGTGCTGAATATGTTGAATAAACCATTCTATTTGGTCGGCATAAACATTGGGAGTCGACATCTCAACCGTAGCCGGCAAATTCAAAATGATTTTTTGCTGAGCCTTAGGTCGCCATTCGGCAATTACTGCATTACAGATTTCCACCGCGAAGTCGAGTTCGGTGCCGGTAAAACTTTCCGGAGAATACTGAAATTGCCAGTTAGTTTGCGGATACTGATCGGCGTGTTTTTGTAGCTCTTTCGCCCCTTGCACGGCAATATCGATGATGCCGGCTTTATCTAGCTTAAATACCTTGTCGCGCTGTACTTTGGAGGTGGAGTTGTATAAATGCACAATGGCATTCTTGGCTCCTTTTAGGGCTTCAAAAGTGCGAGCGATCAAGGCCGGGCGAGCCTGCGTTAACACTTGAATTGATACGTCGTCGGGGATTTGCTGATTGTCTATTAACCAACGTACAAAATCATAGTCGGTACTCGAGGCCGCGGGAAAGCCCACTTCAATTTGTTTAAAGCCCAATTTTATTAATAAGGCAAATAGGCGCTGCTTTTGCTCCACCGACATGGGCTCAATAAGTGCCTGGTTTCCATCACGTAAGTCTACGCTACACCATTGTGGTGCTTGGCTAATTACTCGATCTGGCCATTGTCGCTGGTGCAAGGTGACGGGGGGAAAAGCTTGGTATTTTTGATGATTAAACTGTGACATGAGAGTTCCTTGTGGCGCATTGAAAAATGAAAACGCAGGCAACAGTGAATTAGCAGTCAGCGCTTGCCTGATTAATGCGCTGACTGCCGCTTAGTCGTAGCGTGTATAGCATGGTCAGTTCTTCATTGAGTTAACAGAAATACAGTATAAGAAAATCGACGAGGTGAGTGCTTGCTAATTGTGTTGTTATTTATTTATATTAAGCAATAAAGGTTCAATTATTTATCAATTGTAGCAATTAATGATTAATTAATTCCGAATTAGAGGTGAGTGCATTAGGGGTGCGGCTAACAGCGTTGCCGTTCGACTTATTGGCCCTGCCAAGCAGGGCCGTAAAACTTAAAAATTAAATGCCGCGCCAATGTACAAACCTTTGGTGAAGTCGAGGTTGGCTTGTTCTTTATAGCGGAATTGAATGACACGGTAACCGATATGTACAGTGGCTTGCGGCATCATGGCGTAGCCCAATTTCGCGTCTACATCATAGTAGCGACTCAGTTGCGAGCTGGTTAATACTGAAGGCGCGTAATAGCCGCTAGCAGAAAGCGTGAGTTTGTTGGCTAAATCAATGCTGTAATCACCGCCGATGGCAAAAGAGTGGGGATTATCGCGATGATTGGCCCACAACTTACTGAATTTGGCGCCAATCGAAAAACTGTGTATGTCTTGGCGATGGCTGGCTTTAATACCAATGTCGGCTAAATCACCTTCTGGGCGAGAATACAGGTAGTTGGCTGAAAATTCCGCGCCAGCCGTAATGGCTGTTTTAAAGCCGACTTCCACGACGTCGTCATTCAAATCTACATGTAATGAACTGGCGTAAGCGCTGCTACAGCTCCCCGCAATGATTAAACTGGCTAGAAAGTTATTTTTCAACATATTGTATCGCTATTCCCTGTTTTTGTGGGATTTGGTAAGGTTATGGTGAGTGTGCGTAGTTTTTATCTGAATATTGACTGTGTTGCAAATCAAATAGTTATATAGCAAGGCTGCTGGGCCTGACCCTGTGGACGGGATGGTGTGTTTACCCCCTAATCACAGCCGACAGGAGTGCTCTGCTTATGGCGGTTCCGATCTACGACTATTCGCGACTATGCTTGGTTCATCTGCTCTGTTAATGTAATGTTAATAAACGCGCGGCTTTTATTCCCTACAAAACTATATAGCAAACAGACAGATAGAATAGAAAGGAAGAAAAATGACCAAAGGATGGCTTGCAGCAGTGCTGATGATCAGTACTAGCTTATCGTTAAATGTTCAGGCAGAAGGCAAGGTTTATCGCTTAAAATTGGCGGAATCGTGGCCAACAAACTTTCCATTGTTAGACTCAGGAGTGCAACGTTTTGCCGAAATGGCTGAGCAAATGTCTGATGGGCGCTTGAAAATAAAAGTCGACTCTGCCAACAAACATAAAGCCCCTTTAGGTATTTTTGATTTAGTAAAAAGCGGTCAATACGACATGGGCCATTCAGCTTCCTACTATTACAAGGGCAAGGTGCCCAATACCATGTTCTTTACCACCATGCCCTTTGGTATGACGGCTATGGAGCAACATGCTTGGTATCGTTATGGCGGTGGTAAGGAATTAATGGCCAAGGTATATCAACCGCATGGCTTATTAACCTTTCCGGGTGGTAATACCGGTGTACAAATGGGGGGATGGTTTCGCCACGAGATTAATAGCGTAACAGATTTACATAATCTAAAAATGCGCATTCCTGGCTTTGCCGGTGAAGTGTTAGCCAAGTTAGGTGCCACTCCAGTGAATATTCCTCCCGCCGAGTTGTATACGGCACTAGAGCGCAATACCATTGATGCCTTGGAGTGGGTAGGCCCGTCGTTGGATTTGCGTATGGGCTTTCACAAAATTGCCCCTTATTACTACACCGGTTGGCATGAGCCCAGTTCAGAAAACATGTTCTTAATAAATAAAAAGGTGTTTGAAGGTTTGCCAGAGGATTTGCAAAGCATATTGCAAACTGCGATGCGTTTAACTGCCTTTGATATCTATGTTGAAGCCACTGCAATGAGTACCAACAACTGGGAAACCATGCTGCAAGAGTACCCAGATATTAAAGTCAGAAGCTTTCCTAAAGAAGTGTTAATAGCTTTGAAACAGGCCAATGATGAGTTGTTAGCAGAGTATGCCGAGCAAGATCCCTTAGCCAAAGAAATCATCGAATCTCAGCAGGCTTTTGCTAAGAAGGCGCGAGCTTACACCTTAATTTCTGATTATGGCTATTTACAGAGCACTAAAGATCTTTAGCGCCGGCACAATCCTATAGAGATAAAAAAGCGGTTGTAGCCGCTTTTTACGTTCGGGTTTATTTGGCTAAGCGATGTTTATGACTACATTGCCGGTGGCGCCGGCTTGCATTACTGCTTGATGGGCTTGGCCGGTTTGCTCCAGTGAAAAACGTTTGGCTATCACCGGATTAACGAAGCCTGCTTCCGCTCCCGCATAAATGGCGCGATGGATTTGCTGTAGCTGTTGTGAACTGGCATTGGCCAAGGCCATGCCCATGATGCAGGCATCCCGAGCCATTAAGTCTCGCGGATTAATTTCTACGTTGCCACGGCTACCGATTACCACCACGCGGCCGTCTTTATTGAGTAGCGGTAAGTCTTCAGCCAAATTTAGGTTGGCCAGCATCTCTAAAACAACGTCTATTTTTCCGGCTTGTTGCAGCTGTTGGTAATGCTCCGGTTCATGGTGGTTAACCACCACATCGGCTCCTTGTTGTTTGATTAGCGCTAAACCCTGTTCGCTGCCGGCGCTGGCAAATACAGTGCAGCCAGCAGCTTTGGCAAACTGAATCGCCGCTAAGCCAACCCCGCCGCTAGCGCCGTGTACCAACACGGTTTCGCCAGCTTGAGCATGGGCTCTTATAAATAGCGCGCGCCAGGCGGTGGCATAGGGCGTACCTAAACAGGCTCCTTGTTCAAAGCTGAGTGAGTCAGCCAGGGGAAATACTTGTTCTGGTTTAGCTAAGCAGTATTCGGCGCTGGCACCGCTCAGTGTGCCGCTGCAATAAACTCGTTGGCCCAATTCAAAGCCGCTCACTCGTTCACCTAATTGCACAATCGTGCCAGCAGCATCTTTTCCCGGAGTGTGAGGGAACTGTGCCGTGTAGTTATTTGTGCCAGCCACAATGTAGGTGTCTACCGGGTTGACGCCAGCTGCGGCCACCTCAATTAGTATTTGCTCAGGGCCTGCTTGCAGCTTAGCAATCTCATTGACTACTAGTTGGTCGCCATGGAACTGTGCTTGAACGGCTTTCATTATCCTTTCTCCAAATTAGTTGCTTTAGCTTGTCTTAGCATAAGCGAAAACACTGCATGAAAAAGCTCGCTATTGCTATCTTGTGATCATTTTCCATAGTTCGTGATGGCTGCAATCGAGTTTAACTGGCGAGCACTAGAGTTTGAAAATGTTTTCAATCCTTCCGTTAGGTAATAAAATTACCAAAAGTTAAATTTAGCAATGATATAATCAAATTTCATAATACTAAATGTGCGTCGTGTCGCATAAAATTTAAAGCGTAAGAGAAAGTTAATAACAAAAAGCCGCTGGCAAGTGTTATTTTCTTTCAAAATGAACTTAAAACAAAAGGTGAAATATTATGGAATTATTTGGATTGTACTACGCATTACGTGCCAACAAAGTAAGCAACGAAAAATCTTTAGCTGAACGTAGCCGTTAATTTACGTCTTAAAGTAGAGGATATCACTATGTATGAACTAATGGGTCTAGTTGCTTATTTCTCAAGCAGCAAAACTGAAGCTCAAAAGTTAAAAGAACTTCAACAACGTAGCCGTTAATAAACACTTTAACAAAGAGAGAATCATGATGAATATGTTAGAATTATTAGGTTGGGTTGCACTTGGCCAAGTAAGCAAACAAAAAACGGAAGAACAACGCATCGCTGAATTAAGCCGCTAGTTAATAGTAAACAGTCACTTATATAGTAGCATTTATGTTATCGCCGATCAGGCGAACCGGCCTCCTCAATTCTTAGAGGAAGCATTATCTCCTTAGCTGGCCTCAGCCGCCGCAAAACAATATCCCAATAACACTATCAGTCGCTAAAGGCTTAGAGCCTAACTTTATCTGCCCGCATACTCGCTTCGAATAAATTATTTACGCGCTAACTCAAGACATGGCTGATAAGCATGACAGTCGCTTAAATGATCGTTGACCATGCCTACCGCCTGCATGAAAGCATAACAAATGGTGGGGCCAACAAAGCTAAACCCGACTTTTTTTAAGGCCTTGGACATCGCCCTAGATTCTACGCTTTCACTGGGTACTTGCTCATTCTGCTCAAAGCGATTGATGATGGTTTTGCCTCCCACAAAACTCCATAGGTAGTCATTAAAGGCCACACCTTGTGATTCTAGCTGCAGATAGGCTTTGGCATTGTTCACTATGGATTTAATTTTTAATCGGTTACGAATAATTCCCGGATTAGTCATCAAAGCTTCACAATCTTGTTCACTAAACAAGGCCAGTTGCTCTGGCTCAAATTGGGCAAAAGCCTGATAGTAGTTAGCTTGCTTGCGTAATATGGTGAGCCAAGACAAACCCGCTTGCTGGCCATCGAGGCAAAGTTTAGCGAACAGCTCTTTAGAGTCGTAAACCGGCCGCCCCCATACCGTGTCGTGATAATGTTGATAGGCTTGATCTTGGCCGCACCAAGGGCAGCGCTGCACACTATTACTCATGTTCATTTCCTTGAGGGAGTGGTTTTGGTGTGGTCTGTTCGCCTAAGGTAGTAGCGGAGCTTTCGGCTGGTGGTTCTTCGCTACTGGCTGGCGGCGCGGGTTGCTCTGCTGGGCTGGAGATGTTGGTTTCACTGTGTTTTGCGTTATCTTTACTTAGCCCCATATGCTCAGCATTTTTTTCTACCACCTGCTGCTTGATAATCTCACCTTGCTGTTCCAAATCTTCAATGCTGCGACGTTCACCAAGGTTGAATACGGCATAACCAGCACTGACAAATTGGTCTTGGGCACGGCCTAGCACTACCGCATCGAAGGGGGAGTAGAGCATTTCCACTTCGTCGGTAATCGGGTTGCTGATCTCACCTAGTAATTGGCCTTGGTTAACTCGTTGTCCCAGGGTCACTTTGTTAATCAAAATACCCCCTTGGCGTGAGCGCAGCCATTCCGAGGCATAAAATACCGGTTGCGGAGAGGACCAAAAGAACGAGCGCGGTAGCATGTCGATGGCGCTTAGGTAACTGCGCAGGGCTTTTACCCCGGTTTCCACTAGGCTAACATCCACGGTGAAGGGGCCGCCCACTTCCATCACTACTGTGGGAATGCCGGCTGCGGTAGCCGCGCCGCGCAGACTTCCGGGAGGAGCGATGCTTTGCAATACCGGAATAGCACCGAAATGGCTGGCTAACTCCGCGACTGCTGGCAGGGTGAGGTCGGCGCGTAGCTGACTAATATTTTCGCGAAACATCGAGCCGGAATGCAAATCTATTACGCTATCGCAGTGACGAATGATGCTGGTGAATAGGCTATGAGCGACTCGTGAGGCAGTTGAGCCGTTGGCATCACCGGGAAAGGCGCGGTTAAGGTCGCGTCTATCCGACATATAGCGATCTTTACGCCATAGACCGTCAATATTCACCACCGGTATCGAAATAATAGTGCCTTTTAAGTCTTCCGCTTTGAGGTTTTGTACCACGCGGCGGGCTATTTCTACGCCATTCACCTCATCACCATGGATGGCGGCGGTAAGGCAAACCCGTGGCCCTGGCTCTTTACCGTGAACCACCACTACAGGGGTGGCTAATTCAAAGCCTCCAGGAAGGTGACCAGAGTACCAATCTAAGGTGGCGGTGCTATTGGGGCTGAGCTCGGTATTGAGTAAGGAAAGGGCTCCCCAAGCGGCTTCGGCTTCGCTGTCGGCAGCAATCTCGGGGGCAATTTCACTCGTTTCGGCGGCTCCGGCAACGACGGTTTCAATACTATCTAGTGGGTCCGGTAAGCCGGTGTCTCCATCGATGATTTCTGCGGCCGGGTTACCAGTTTGACTGGCCGTAGGTTCTTTGGCTTGTTTCGCATTTTGCTGTTGGTGTAGGCTGGGGTTTAAGACTTCTTCATATTGTTCTTCTTGCTCGGTGGCATAAGTACTTAGGCTTAAACCCAAGAGTAGCAACAATAGCTGACGTGGCATAAGGGCTCCAGTAAATCGAGCGAAAATAGGATTAAACATAATCGCAAGTGTAGCAAGTAATGGCTTAAGTTTGAGGCTCAAGTTGGGCCTGTATTAAGCTATTACGTGGACTGATGGTAAAGGGAAACAGTTCGATAAGTTCAACCTTGTAACCAAGTTGTTGTAAATACAGGCAGCGATCCAACAGCAGCCAACGCTCCAGTAGCGGACGAAACAGCTGCTGCACCAGTTCTAAGCGTTGTACTTGCTGATGACGAGCTTGACCCAGCGCTAATAGCGCGGGTTCATCTAGCTGTTGTGGTAAGTGCAACCCATGTTGCTGCGCCGCCCAGCGGGCGAAATCGACAAATGTTGCCTGCTGGCTAAACCAATGTTTGGCCAGCGAAGGCAGGGCTTGATAATGCGCTTGGCCGGTGATTTGTTCACGCAAACATTGATAACTAAGGCGCCAGTGGAGTTCGCGTTGGCGAAGGGTTTGCACCCGCTGTCCGGATGTGACCGACTGCGCTACCGCGAGGCGTAAATCCGCTTTACTTAAGCGTAAATCGCTTGCTCGAGCTTCACTTGATAGGGGCTGATAGTGTGGAGCTGTTATTAGGTGATAGCAGCAGGGGCACAGGCTAAGCTGCTGCGGTTGTTGTTGGCCTGCTAAGCGTAGCAATTGTAGGTGTAACTCACCGCAAGCGTGCAGCGCTACCACATGCTGTTGTGGCTTAATAAAGTCTTGTGCCTGTGGGCTCAGCACGTCACAGTGATGAAATTGTTGCCTTAGCTTGAGCTTATCGCTGGTGTGTTGTCCGGCCTCACACAAACTGGCTTGCCACTCTAAGCTATCAACCTTAAGTTGGTGGTGGAAACTGAGCAAGCGACCGAGGTGGCCTTTGCCGGCGCACCACTCCAGTATAGGCAGTTGTTCGCCTTGCAGCAGCTCACTAAAAGCCTGTATTTGTTCGGCTTTACGCCCTTTTATTCCGGTGTTTAGCCAAAATGGTGTGGCCAGTTTATCAGCCTTGCTGCTGGCTAAGGCAAGCGACTCAAGCGCTTCGGCCAGCTCTGGAAAGAACGCAATTAAGCCTTCATCGGCTTGCTTAGTTTGCGCTGGTGTCTGCTGTTGTTTAGGTTCCAGCTGCTCGAGATAAGCGTCCAGTGCCGGATTTTGCCAAGGGCGCGCTTGTTGCTCAAAGGGGCTGAACTGCCAGTAATCTTGGTAGCGATGTAGCAGCTGATCAAGGCGCTTAAATTGGTAACTAAAACTCACGCTATGACTATTTAACATCGATTACGACAAACCTTGATAGCGGCCACTCTTGTGATTTAAGGCTATCACAATGTTCAGGGCGATGGCGCCAACGATGGACCATAGCAATATGCTTAAGGGCACTAAGAAGTAAGAAGTGGCCACAATTAATACATCTAGGGCCATTTGTACATGACCCGCGCGAATATTAAAGGTTTGCTGTAAGTAAAGAGCCAGAATGTTTACGCCACCTAAACTGCCCTTGTGGCGGATCAAAATAAGCATACCAGTGCCGATTAAAAAGCCTCCCGATAAAGCTGCATAGGCGCGATTTAATTCGCTGAGGCTAATCACTAAATGCAAGTAGTCGGTCATTAGCGATACTAGCGCTACGCAGGCAACGGTGCGTAAGGTAAAACCTGCGCCCATCTTGGCGAAGCCGAGTATGAAAAACGGCAGATTGATTAACAAGAATATCTGGCCAAAAGACAGCGCAATAAATTGGTTGCTTAATAAGGCGAGGCCAGCGGTGCCCCCGGTGAGTAACTGGGTGTCTTTAAAAAAGAACAGCCCTAATGACACCATTATGCTGCCAATAATTAAGGCGAGGATGTCCTCTAACCAGTTGTGCTTTTCCATGATGCTCTTCAGTTGCTAATAGACAGTGAATGATAGCATTGTTTTTATAAGTTTGAGATAAACAACTATGTATAAGGTTTAAAACAAAAAAAACCACTAACTTAGTAAATGTTAGTGGTGTTATGTTTGGGGTATTTAAGCTTTGAGTTTAGTCGTTTTCACGAGCAATCGCGCGGTAACCAATATCTTTGCGGTAGAACATACCTTGCCAAGACACTTTTTCTACCAAGGCGTAAGCATTGGCTTGGGCTTCGGTAACGCTATTGCCTAAGGCAGTAGCACACAGTACTCGACCACCGTTGGTCACGATGGCACCGTCTTTTTCAGCCGTGCCGGCATGGAATACCTTGGCACTGTCGCTTTCTTCACTCAAGCTGGGTAGGCTGATCACGTCACCTTTAGGGTAAGAGCCTGGGTAACCCGCAGCGGCTAGCACTACACCCATCGCGGCACGAGGATCAAACTCTGCGGTTTTAGTGTCTAACTTACGGTCAACCGCTGCGAGACATAAGTCCACGATGTCTGATTGCATGCGCATCATAATCGGCTGGGTTTCTGGGTCGCCAAAGCGGCAGTTGTATTCGATGATCTTCGGCGAACCGTCGGCCATAATCATCAAACCGGCGTACAAGAAACCAGTGTACTCGTTGTCTTCTGCGGCCATGCCTTTAACGGTAGGCATGATCACTTCATCCATGATTCGCTGGTGAATTTCTGGGGTCACCACTGGCGCAGGTGAGTAAGCGCCCATGCCACCGGTATTGAGGCCGGTATCACCGTCGCCGACGCGTTTGTGGTCTTGGCTGGTGGCCATGGCAAGTACATGCTCACCATCTACCATCACGATGAAGCTGGCTTCTTCGCCGTCGAGAAACTCTTCAATCACCACCCGCGAACCGGCTTCGCCAAACACGTTGTCGGCCAACATATCTTCGATGGCGGCAATTGCTTCGGCTTCGGTCATGGCAACAATTACGCCTTTACCAGCAGCTAAACCATCGGCTTTTACCACAATCGGTGCGCCTTGCTGCTTCACATAGGCAATCGCTGGCTCAACTTCGGTAAAGGTTTGGTAGTAACCGGTAGGAATGTCGTGGCGCGCCAAGAAGTCTTTAGTGAAGGACTTAGAGCCTTCCAGTTGGGCGGCCTTTTCGGTGGGGCCAAAAATTTTCAAACCAGCGGCTCTGAAGGCATCCACCACACCGATCACTAAGGGCGCTTCTGGGCCAACAATGGTTAATTCTACTTGGTTCTGTTGGGCAAACTCGAGCAATGCCGCAATGTCTTCAACGGCAATCGCCACGTTTTCTAACTTTGGCTCTAGCGCTGAACCGGCGTTGCCTGGTGCAACAAATACTTTATCAACTAAAGGCGATTGGGCTGCCTTCCATGCTAGGGCATGTTCGCGGCCGCCGCCGCCAATCACAAGAACGTTCATGTTTGTCTATCCAATACTGAGTAAACCGGGCTTGGCGTACCAAGCCTAAATACAACACAGCCAGCACGAGGCTGGCTGTGGCTTGTTAGTGGTAGAAGTGGCGCATGCCAGTAAATACCATGGCCATGCCGTGCTCATCGGCTGCGGCGATGACTTCTTCATCGCGCATTGAGCCACCGGGCTGAATTACACAAGTAATACCGGCTTCGGCGGCAGCGTCGATGCCATCGCGGAACGGGAAGAAGGCATCGGATGCCATCACGCTACCCGCGACTTCTAGGTTTTCGTCGGCGGCTTTAATACCAGCGATTTTGGCGCTGTAAACACGGCTCATTTGGCCAGCGCCCACACCAATAGTCATATTACCTTTAGCATAAACGATGGCGTTAGATTTAACGTATTTGGCCACTTTCCAGCAGAATAGCGCATCACGTAGCTCTTCTTCGCTAGGTTGGCGCTTCGATACTACGCTGAGTTGCTCTTGGCTCACCATGCCTTGGTCACGGTCTTGAACCAATAAACCGCCGTTTACGCGTTTTAGCTGTAGGCCGGTGGTTTTGCTTGACCATTCGCCACATTCTAAGAGGCGAACATTTTTCTTAGCGGCCACAATTTGCGCGGCGGCTTCGGAGACTTTAGGTGCAATAATCACTTCAACAAACTGGCGCGATACGATGGCTTCGGCGGTATCGGCATCCAATTCGCGGTTAAAGGCGATAATGCCACCAAAGGCCGAGGTTGGGTCGGTTTGGTAGGCACGCTCGTAGGCTTGTTGAATGCTATCGCCTAACGCTACACCACAAGGGTTGGCGTGTTTAACAATCACACAGCAAGGCTCGTCGAATTCTTTCACACACTCTAAAGCGGCGTCGGTATCGGCAATGTTGTTAAACGATAAGGCTTTACCTTGCAGTTGGCGAGCGGTGGCCACAGAGGCCTCTTCGATGTTGCTTTCTACATAGAATGCGGCCGCTTGATGGCTGTTTTCGCCATAACGCATGTCTTGTTTTTTGATGAATTGGCTGTTGAAGGTGCGAGGGAATTTGCTTTCTTCGTCGCCTTCTTTGTTATCACCGTAGCTAGGTACCATGGTGCCGAAGTAGTTGGCAATCATGCCATCGTAAGCGGCAGTATGCTCAAACGCGGCAATCGCTAAATCGAAACGAGTAGCATGGGTGAGTGATTGATTGTTATTGGCCATTTCCGCCAATACCCGGTCGTAGTCAGAGGCATTTACTACGATGGTCACGTCTTTGTGGTTTTTTGCTGCGCTGCGAACCATGGTTGGGCCGCCAATGTCGATATTCTCAACCGCATCTTCTAAGCTGCAATCGGGATTGGCTACGGTGGCGGCAAAAGGATAAAGATTCACTACTACCATGTCGATGGCGTTAATGTTGTGCTCTTGCATCACCTGATCATCGGTGCCACGTCGACCTAAGATGCCACCGTGTACTTTAGGGTGAAGGGTTTTTACCCGTCCATCCATCATTTCTGGGAAGCCAGTGTAGTTTGATACTTCAATAACTTCGATGCCGTTGTCGGCCAGTAATTTAGCGGTGCCACCAGTAGATAGGATCTCTACGCCTTGTTGAGCTAAAGATCGAGAAAATTCGATGATGCCTGTTTTATCTGAAACACTGATCAGTGCACGTCGAATCGGTCGAGCGTTTTCCATTGGGGTTTTATCCTCATTAGCAGTTATGTGCGCTAGCGGTACAAGTTGCCCGAAAAATAAACAACTTAGGTTTGAGGCGCGCATTTTACAGCAAAAGTGTGAAGAATGCGCCGTTTTTTAATCGATTAGTCTGAGTGGGGTAAGAAAATAAGTGATTGAAAAACCGATAAGTCCCATCGTGACAAAACCTTACATCGGCTTACTTGACCAAGTGGTCATTATTGGCTGCAGCGCTTAGCCGCCAATGGCCAGCATCGGCTAGCTTAACGGGCTGTTAGGAAAGTTCTAATTGCTCGATTTCTTTCCATAGATCCACGGCATCAGCGCTCAGCATGGAATAGGTCATGATATCTCCACGCTGCTGGGCTTTGCTAGCGGTGGCCACTAAGGCGTAGTACTTATTGCGCTTACGTTTTAGCGAAATCGGTTTTAGTAAACTCAACATATGCTGTCCTCAATTGGCTATTGGCTTAGGGAGATTATCGACGCCTTTAATGAAAGATTTATTACACCGCGCTGTTTTGCTGCAGAATGATCGGGCCGCTGCCTTGAGTGGCCAGTTGGTCTTCAGGGTTGTATAGCGGGCAGTGCTGCATCGATAAACAGCCACAACCAATGCAGGCACTGAGCGAGTCTCGTAATACTTCTAGTTGTTTAATGCGTTGGTTGAGGGCGTCTTGCCATTGGGTAGATAAGGTTTCCCAATCGGCTTTGGTGGGAGTGCGCTGTTGCGGTAAGCTGGCGAGTGCCTGTTTTATTTCGGCCAAGCTGATGCCTAAGGCTTGCGCTGCCTTAATCACCGAAACGCGACGCAGCACATCGGAGCGATAACGGCGCTGGTTTCCGGCGTTACGCCAACTTTGGATTAAGCCTTTGCTCTCATAAAAGTGCAGGGTAGAGATTTTTATGCCACAGCGTTTAGCCACAAAACCCACACTTAAGGCTTGCCTGTTCATCACTTTCTCCTTTCAAAAATATCAGCTTAGGTAAAAAGTACTTTACCTCAACTTAACTTGAGGTTTTAGCCTTGCTTAGGTGTATAACAAAGATAAGGAATAAAGCGATGTATTTGGAACACCTAAACTTAGTGGTTAGCGATATGCCACGTAGCTTGGCTTTTTATCAAGCCGCGCTGCCTCATTGGTCTATTCGCGGCGAAGGCGAGCAAAACTGGTATGGCCAAGCGCGGCGGTGGCTGCATTTTGGCGACCAGCAGTTTTACCTCACTTTGAACGACCATGGCTATGGGCAAAATCGCGATTTGCAAAGCAATACCATTGGTATGGCCCATTTTGCCTTGGTCACACAAAACCTTGATGCCTTGATTCAACGTATGCAGCAAGCGGGCTTTGAATTGGCTCATCACGGCGCCGCCAGTCCGCATCGGCGTAATGTGTATTATCTAGATCCCGATAACTATGAAATAGAGTTTGTTGAATACCTGTCTGACCTGCCCAGTGAGCGTAATCTTTACGATTAGGCAGGGCAGCTAGCTTTAGCCTTGGTGGATTTGACTGCGAAAACGTAAAACTTCTTGACCCTGTACCTAGGTATAGGGTTTATCATTATCTTAAGGGAGGGCTTATGTTCAAAATTGGAGAATTGGCCAAGCAAACTGGCTTAAGTGTTGAAGCGCTGCGCTTTTATGAGCGAAAGGGCTTGTTGGCTCCCGCCGCTCGTGCGGCTAATCAGTATCGACAATATACCGAGCAAGATCTCAATCGACTGCACTTCATTCAGCGAGCTAAGCAGGCGGGCTTGTCGATTAAGGACATCGCCGAGCTGCTTAAGCTCAGAGACAATGCAACCACGGTTCGCTGTAATGATGTGAGCCGAGTGGTGGGGCAAAAGCTGGCTAAGGTGCAGCAGCAATTACGAGAGCTGCAAGCCTTTGAGGCCCATTTAAAAAAACTTCACAGTGAGTGTTGTGGTGGCGAAGAAAGCGCCGAGTCTTGTTCAATACTAAAGGCCTTAGATGATGTTATGGAATAATTTATTAGCTTTGTTTTTGAGCGCCGCGCCTTGGCTATTTATTGGCTTTGTGATTGCCGCCACCATTAAATTGGGAGAACCCAGCCGTTGGCTAGCAAAACACCTAGGTAACAGCAAACCCAGTACCACGGTGAAGGCTGCCTTAATTGGCGCGCCTTTGCCTTTGTGTTCTTGTGGGGTCATTCCTGCGGCCATGGGGCTGCGCCGGGCCGGTGCCTCAAAGAGTGCAACCACCTCATTTTTAATTGCCACGCCTGAGACTGGAGTGGATTCGGTGGCGGTATCTTACGCCTTGTTAGGCCCAATAATGGCTATCGTTAGGCCCATCGCTGCTGTGGTTAGTGCCATTGTGGCGGGCTTGTTAGTGGGCAATGCCGAAACCGAAACTGCCCCAAGCGCCGCCGCTAAGTCTTGTTGCAGTGGCAGTAGCTGTTGTGGGGGAGAGGCTAAGCCCGCCGAGCAAACCAGCTTTAGCCAAACCATCAAAACTTGGCTACACAACTTTAAAGAGCTGGTGGAAGACAGCTACTTTTGGTTACTAATTGGTTTAGTGTTTGCCGGTTTAATTCAGACTTATATGCCAGAGAGCTTTATGACGCGCTGGGGGCAGGGCTGGTTAACCATGCTAGTAATGGTGCTGGTGGGGATCCCGATGTACATTTGCGCCACCGCTTCTACGCCCATCGCCGCAGGCTTGATGCTGGCAGGGGTGTCTCCCGGTGCGGCTTTGGTCTTTATGTTGGCAGGGCCTGCCACTAATATCGCCACTTTGATGTTGGTGCGCCAAGAAATGGGCATGCGTGCTTTAGTGGCCTATTTAGTGGGAGTGATTGGCAGTGCCATGGTATTTGGTTGGGGCTTGGATGTTATGGTGAGTCATTGGGGTTGGCAAATCAATCCAGCGCAATGGCAGGAACAACAGCTACTCAATAGCGGCTGGGTAATAGGCAGTAGCGCTATTATTGCCGTGTTGATGTTAATGGCGGCGGTGAACGATCTGCGGCAACGCTGGTTTAGCGCCGCCGCTTAATCAGTTGGTGTTAGTCCTTGCTGGGCACGCGTTTAAACTTGGCACCATTACTCAAGCGTAGTTGCTCACCATCTAGGGTAAGTGGCTGCGCTATGGCTTCAACAAATTCTGCTTCAATGGTATTGGCCATGCCAGTACACATTTTGCGAGTGAGCGCCAAAGGTTGCTCTATGATGAGCTGCTGGCCGTCCCAACTGGCTTGGCCAAAGAAATTATTACAACCGGTGGTGCCGCTAATTTTATAGCCTTGCTCATTTTGCTCTAAGTTAAAGGCTGGCAGTTTAATGTCGGCAATTTGGTAATAGTCACCGCTCATATACCAACGACTGTTAGCTAAATCCATGCTTGTCTCCGCTTGCTTGCTGGCGCAAGCACTCAGTCCTACTCCCATCATCAGTGTTAAACCCATCATCAATGGTTTATTCATAGTATTACCTCTTGGTAAGCATAAAGATTATTTTCTAGCTTATTGTAGAACACGGTGGCTTGAAAAAGTTCGCTCATTGATAAAATTAATCGCAAATTTTCCAACATAATGAGTAACTATCGGCCATATTAGGGCCAAGTCGGGCTCAAATGCGAGATGTTTCACACTTATTGCTCGATTCTCGTCCTATGCTCAGCTCAACAATCACGGAAGCAAATTAAGTAGGTAACGATGAACCAGCAAGCCACAGTTTTTCATTTGGGCTTAAACCCAGAGATGTTAAAAGGCGCACGTTTAGCGATTATTCCTGGCGATCCTCAGCGTGTAGAACGCATCGCCTCATTATTAGAACAGCCAGAATTATTAGCCGCTCACCGAGAGTTTACCTCTTACCTTGGTTTTCTCGATGGTAAGCCAGTAGTGGTATGTTCTACTGGTATTGGTGGCCCTTCTACCTCGATAGCCGTGGAAGAGCTAGCACAATTAGGCGTAACTACCTTTCTACGGGTAGGCACTACGGGAGCGATTCAACCGCACATAAATGTGGGGGATTTAATTGTGACCACAGCATCGGTACGTTTAGATGGAGCGAGTAGCCATTTCGCACCGATGTGTTTCCCAGCGGTGGCCGACTTTTCTTGTATGCAGGCATTAAACGCCGCCGCTTTAGAGGCTAAGGCCACTTGCCATGTGGGTGTGACCGCTTCCAGTGATACCTTCTACCCTGGGCAAGAGCGTTACGATACGGTGTCTGGACGTGTTACCAAGGCTTTGCAAGGCTCAATGGCTGAATGGCAAGCCATGGGCGTGCTTAACTTTGAAATGGAAAGCGCCACGTTGTTTACCATGTGTGCCTCGCAGGGCTTAAAAGCCGGTTGTGTCGCTGGGGTGATAGTGAATCGAACTCAGCAAGAGATTCCCGATGAAAGCTTAATGAAAAATACCGAAAGCCAAGCGGTGAATGTGGTAGTGGAAGCGGCTCGTAAAATGTTAGCTGAAGCTTAAACTGTCGTTTTATAGTGTTTAAGGCCCAAGCTTACTTGGGCTTTTTTGTGCGCGGTTGCTTATAAAGATAGTCGCATATCTAAATTGTCTTGTTGATTATAGGCGGTGTAAAAACGGCCAATTTCGGCAAAGCCTGCTTTCTTATAAAAGTGAATAGCCCTGAGGTTGCTGGCTTGGGTTCCACCCATTAATACCAAGCTTTTTAAGCCCTGTTGTTGGCAATAGCTGATGAGTTCAGCCATGGCTAATGAAGCCAGCCCTTGGTTTTGATAGTGGTCAGCGATGCAAGGGGCAAACCGAGGCTCTAACTGGAAGTTCAAACCTATACCCGCTTGCTGATAGCGTTGTTGCTCGGCTTCTGCCGGAGTGAAATCCAAGATGAAATAACCCACAATGGCCTGTTTCTCACATAAAACCAAACGTTGAATTTGCGCTTCTGGCTGGGCAGTGCAGAGGGCATGAGCGGTGCTTTCATCTAAGGGGTGAGGGCCGAAACGGGCCCGCGTTTCGGTGCCTAAGTTGCGCAGGAAATCTGCAAAATTGGAAGCATCACTGCTACGCAAAGGCCGCAGCTGTAGTTCTTCACCATACTTATTGGAGAGCCTACGGTGCATTGTGGTATTCCTGGTGAGGTAGTTTATTTTCCCGCACTTAACCGAGGTTAATTACGGCTAGCTAGCTGAACAATATAGTAGCGCTACAGTTAATCGCAAGGGCATCTATATGAACAGCATTATTCCAGCATTACAGTGGCGTTATTCGTTAAAGCAATTTTCCAGTCGTAGCATAGAACCGAGCCACTTAGAGAGTTTAGTCGAAGCTGCTCGGTTATCGGCCTCGTCTTATGGTCTTCAACCTTATCAAGTGTGGGTGGTGGAAGAGCGGAGTCTACTAGCCAAACTGGCCGAGGCAGCCTATGGCCAAGAGCAGCTTAACAGTTGTTCGCATTTATTGGTTTTTGCCAACGAAACGTCGATTGGCGATAGTACCGTAGATGATTACTTTGCTCGCTACTATCAACAAACCAATACGACAGCAGAAAGCTTGGCTGGTTATGCCGAGCATATCAAGGCGGCTCTGCGAGATAAAACTCAACAGCAGCGGTTGGCTTGGGCGGAGCAGCAAGCTTATTTGGGTTTGGGCTCGGTATTATGTCAAGCTGCGGTTTTGGGAATAGATAGCTGCCCAATGACCGGGTTTGAGCAAGCGGCGGTTAATCAGATATTGAGTTTAGGCAAACACAATTTAAGTGCCAGTGTTATCTGTGCGCTGGGCTATAGAGAAGCGGATGCTACTCCGCCTAGCAAAGTGCGCAAGGAGAAGGCCGAATTTGTACACTATGTTGGGTCATTGGAGGTGACAAAATGAATTTAGATGACTATTTGGCAAAATTGGCGCTGACGCCACCCGCTCAACCTGACTTGGCTTTTCTTCAGCGTTTAGTGGTTCGCCATTTGGAGTGCTTCAGTTTTAATAACTTAGCCGTATTGCTTAAGCAGCCGTTGCCTTTAGATATACCGGCTTTACTCGATAAAGTAGTGTATCAGCAGCGGGGCGGCTACTGCTTCGAACACAATAAGTTGGCCTACCAATTACTTGAACACTTGGGTTATTCCCCCAAAATCGTGCTGGGCCGAGTATTGAATAACTATATTCGCCCTGTGCCCAGAACCCATCGCTTTAATCTGCTTGAGTTAAACGGTGAAAAATACTTACTCGATGTGGGTTTTGGCCCGGCGTGCCCGGTGGGCTTAATCGCCTTAAGCCAGGCTAATGCTCAGCCCGCGGGTTTAGATAGTTACCGGATCCGCGCTCTGGAAAACAATGAGTACGAATTGCTACAGGATAACGGCAGCGAGCCATTCATTCTATATCGCTTTGACTTAGCCGAGTATAGTGAAGCTGACTGTGAACTAGGGCATTTTTACTCTCACCAACATCCCGACGCGGTATTTGTTAATAACCTGCTGGTTAGTCGTAAAAACGCCGAGCAAGTTTGGGCCCTAAGCAACACTACTTTTACTCATCGGCAGGGCGAGCAGCGCAGTGAGACCCTAGTGAGCTCGGCGGCCCAGTTACATCAGCTGCTTACTCAGTACTTCTTTATGGCTTTAGCGCCAGAGGTGTGTGAATTTTTGTTTGAGCGCTACCTCGCACCTAAGCTTCCTGAGGCCCAGTCTGATAATAGGGCTAGCCAATGAGCGCCCGAATTTTGGCCCTAATGTGGGCCGGTTTAATGGCTTCCTCGTTTGTGGCTTCGGCCAGAATCACCGATTATGCCTCGCCACTTGTTACCACTGGTTTGCGCTTCGGATTTGCGCTACTACTCATGACCCCAATCTATTGCTTAACAAGGTCTCGGCGTAGTCTTTCGTTACGAGAGTCGCTTTACTCAACTAGTTTTGTGCTACGTTATTTACTGATTAGTGGCAGCTTAGTTGGTTTTTTCATTGGGCTATTTACCGCCTTAAAAACCACTACCTCGTTGAATACATCGGTAATTTACACTTTAGTTCCGATTATCGGTGCATTGTTCGCCAGCCTGTTTGGGCAAGCCACGGGGCTTAGGCAGTGGTTGGGTTATTTACTGGGGGCTGGTGGAGCAATATTGGTATTGTTATTCACCCGCGATGGTAGCATTGAGTGGCACAAAGGGGATGCCATTTATTTGGTGGCGTGTTGTTTGCTGGCTTTTCATGTTGTGGCTGTGCAACGTTGGAGTGCTAAGGTGTCGGCCTTTGAAGGAGCCTACTTAATACTGCTATTTGCTAGCGCTAGTTTGTTACCTATGGTGCTGGTATTTGGAGAGTTAAGCTCGGTGCAGTGGCTTAACCTACATTTCTGGAAGCTACTGGCTTATCTCACGGTGTTTACTACCTTAATTACGTTCATCTTGCAGCAGTGGGTTACGGCGCGGGCAGGCGCGGCTTGCTTGCTTGGCTTCAGTTACACTATTCCGGTATGGGGAGCAGGTTATTTTGCCCTTACCTACGATGATTTTAGCCTGCTTTCCAGCGGGTTTGGGCTTGGCCTGCTGATGGTGATTTTGGCACTATTGATGATTGATGGCCGCTTTACGCGAGTAAGTAGAGGAGCGCATGGACCGACGCTATCTTAAACAACAGTTAATGGACTTCTTTAATCAGTATCAACTTGGCATAAACTGGCGCTTACTCACGCTTAATTTCGAGGTGCATTCACTTCACAAGGGGGAGTGTTTGGTTCATCAAGGGGAGCATTCTTCTAAAGTGTTTTTTTTGAATAAGGGTTTGCTGCGCTACTACAGCCTAAGCGATAATGGCAAGGAATATACCCAAACGCTGGCTAAAGCGCCGCGTATGGTGGGCTCTACTCGGGCGATGGTTAGTGAGCAACCGAGCTTGTTTAGTATTGAAGCGCTCGAACCATGCTTAGCGATTTCTTTCTCATGGAAGTCGTTTTATCAGCAAATGAGTCAAGATCTGGCTTTTATGCAAGCCTATGCCAAATTTATGGAAAGCATCTTTATCAGCAAGGAGATGAAAGAGCACAGAATGGCCAGCCATTCAGCAACCCAACGCTATTTGGATTTTTGCTGCGATTTCCCCGAGTTACAACGAAGCCTACCTCAGCAACAAATTGCTTCCTATATTGGTATTACTCCGGTGGCTCTCAGCCGCATTCGCGCTAAACTGAAAAATACCATGGGTTAGAGTGAATCCATTTATCGGGCTTGGCTTATGTTGCTGGGTAAAGTTGCCTCATTCAGCTAAGTAACTCGGAAAATTCTTGATGCAGCGCCTTACCTTTGTCGGCTAAATGATCCAGTAACGAGAGCATACTGCAATTGATGATTCGCTCTGGGGGGAAGTCGTTGGCTTCTAGTAGGGCTAAGGCTTTATCGAAACGTCCTATGTCGTAGGCGATGTGCGCATCTGAACCAATGCTTAGAGGGGCGTCGTGCAGTTTGGCCAGTTGCACGATCCGCTCACAATTGGCTTCGCTGCCCTTGCGTGAGTGAATAAACGAACTGTTGTTGATCTCCAAAGCAACGTTATATTGCGCGGCCGCTTTAACGATGGTTTCAGCATCGATGGGAAAAGCGGGGTTGCCGGGGTGGGTTATCACATTCACCAGCCCACTTTTGATGGTATTAAGCATGGCCTCGGTATTGATGTGTATCGACTGCGGTGGAAATACTTCCTGATGAAATCCGCAGAGAATAATGTCTAATTGAGCTCTCATCCGCTGATTGCAGTCAATCTCTCCCGCTGGCGATTTGATGTTGGCCTCGATGCCGCGAAGAATGCCAATGCCCTGATCAACCCGAGGAAATAAGGCGCTATTAATAAAGTGCCACTCGTGCGGAGCGTCTGTCATATCTGGCCCGTGGTCGCTTACCGCAAACATCTTAATGCCATTTTGCTTGGCGTAATGAACATAGTCGTGCAGGGTGCTATAGGCATGGGTGCTGGCGATGGTATGTAAATGCAGATCGACTTCGGGTTTGATTTTCATAAGAGCCTCTACGCAAACGAGTGCAAGGGAAGGAGCATGTTTATTGTCGCCAAGATAGAGCTATTCAACAAGCGCAAAACTGACAAAGGAACTTATTTAGTTCGGCGGCATCAATGAATAGAGCTTGTTTACCATCACTTGTGCTTAGTAGAGAGTTTGCTTAGACGCTGGGTGAATAAATGATGGTTTGATTTCGACCTTGGTGCTTAGCCTGATATAGCGCGTCATCAGCCTGTTTGATTAACTGATCTAAGGATTCATCTTGATGATGTAAGGGAACAATGCCAAAACTAGCGCTGAGATGAATAGTAAAATCGAACACCGGAAACGGTATATTGCTTATCTGCTCACGTAAGCGCTCAACTAACACAAAAGCGGTTGCTTGATCGGTTTCGGGTAATGGCATCGCAAATTCTTCGCCACCTAATCTCGCCTAGATTGTTGGTTGAGTAAGTTTGCCAATTTAACCAGTACGGCATCACCCACCGCGTGACCAAAGCTGTCGTTGATGCTTTCAAAGTGATCGATATCCAGCATGACGATAGAGAGTGAGCGATGATAGCGCTGGGCCTCTATTAAGTGCTGCTGGGCTATTTCATAAAATGCCCTGCGATTATAGATATTAGTAAGTAGGTCGATACGTGCGCTTATTTCTGCCGCATTCTTAGCCTGTTCTAATTCAAAGCGAAGAGCTAGGTAGCTATCCAATTTTTATGCTGTTCTAAGCTAATCATCGATAAAAAAGCAAAGATGAACAGCAACATGCTGGCCATTATTGGGTTGTTCTGAGAATGAGGTAATAAGTAGTAAGCCATTTGGGGGACTAACGCGCTAGCGATAAATACCGGAGGAGCCCATTTTAGCTGGTGGTAAGCGGTAACGGCACCAGCGGAGTAGCCTACAGACACTAATATAAGATAAAGCATGGCGCTGTCGACATGTTCAAGCTCCAGATAAAAGAAGATCGCATTAAACAGCCAGGCTAATAAAACGAGTTGCAGGTAAAAACTCACCGCCCATTTAGTGATTTTGGCATCGCTGATGTTGGAGCGATTAAAGTGACGGCAAATGAGATAGTTTACTAAGATGTAGACCCAAAGTAGGGCGACAAGCATTAAGGGTTGCTTGAGTGTTGTCGTTTTTGAGACGATAAACAGCAGCATAATAGAAGAGACTAACAGCGAAAAAAGACCGGAGATACGGTTCTTATAAACTACGCGCACGCACTCAGCAAAAATGCGTATATTGGCTTAGTAGTTGCTTTATTTCGATTAAAACTGGGTCTGGGTCTGGGTCTTTCAATATCAGTGTGTTTACTAACTCTAGTGATGACTCAACGCTCGCACCATTTCGAAGTAAAAACTTCAGGTTATTGACATTCTTTGCTATTACATTGAGCTGTAGTGGGGTTAAAGCATTGTAAGGTGAGGGTAAGTAGCTATTTCCAGCATTTACCTTAAGGCCATTATTGATAAAAGCTTGAGCTATATCGTACTTCATATTGCTATCAAGGTTGAGAATAGGGTCTAAGCCACCTTCGGCTAAGTCATTCGCACCTTGTTCGTTATATCTAAATTGTTTCAGGTGTGCGTTGCATATAAATTCAGGATAATAAAATCCCTGCTCACCAGTAGAGCACATTATTAGTTGGAAAGTACTCATGGCCGATAGCGAGTAAACGGTTAGAGCTATTGAACTTGCGACTACGGTTGACGTTAAAACGACTAATTTTGATTTTATAGACATGTTAACTCCAAACCCTTGGTAAATGGTTAGCTGGAACTTTGTAGTCTAAAAATGCAGTTAACGGAAGGTTCTTTTCGTTTGTATCTATCTTTTTTACTAAGTAAATGGCGAGAATGTTTTTAAATCTTCTTGCTAGTTTGTTTATGACCACACCGTAGATCTTTATGCTTAGTAAATCACTGGCAGTAGCATGTTTATACCAATACTTCTTTGAAGATTTAGCAAATTTTCTCATTACGCTGAATGCCTTAGCTGAAGGGTTCGCTGTACTTCTAAACAAAGCCTCTACATACCCAATTGAGTATGAAGCATCAATCGCCTCAACTAATAAACCTTCAGCTAGATTTAGTTCTCTATGATTCATTGGAAGCTGGTCAATGGTAGGGTGCTCGGAAGGCTTAAAAATAAATTTGAGTATCAGTCTGGCCTCATCCGCAGTGATGAGTATTTCACTTGGGCTGAAATTTTTTAACTGTTTTCGCACCTTCATTTCCTGAATTATTAATGATAACAAAATCAGTATATTGTTGGGGATGCTTAGGTTCAAGATATTGCTTTATAAAGAAGCTGGAGTTTGATTAATTGAGTCTGCTAATCATATAGATATCTAAGAATATTCTGGAGGATTTGTCCACTTCCCCATTAATGAGACAGTTCTAAAGTAGAGTTTTCCAGTTTTGCTCGGTAAGCAGCCGGTGGCAAATTACCGAGACTTTCATGGGTTCGTTCTTCGTTGTAATCCAAACGCCAGAACCAAGCCATTTCTCGGACTTGTTCTAGCGATTCAAATAAATACGCATCCAAAAATTCTCGACGGAACGAGCCATTGAAACGTTCCACAAATCCGTTTTGCTGAGGCTTACCTGGCTGGATATAAACCAGTTGAATATGGTGCTGTTCACACCAATCTGTCAGCCTTGCCGAGATAAGCTCAGGCCCGTTATCGACTCGTAATTGAACCGGTAGACTACGCTCAGCTTTAATTTGCTCAAGTACGCGTACAACGCGCTCTGCTGGCAATGAACTATCTACCTCAATGGCAAGGCATTCCCGCGTACCTTCATCTACTACATTAAGTGTGCGGAAGCGTTTCCCGCAATAAAGTCCGTCATGCATAAAATCTAAGGCCCATTGATAGTTGGCTTTCGCTTCAACCTGTAATGGTTGCGCAATTCGCTTCGGTAATACTCGTTTAACCCGCCGTTTAAGGTTGAGTCCCATTTGGCAATACACGCGATAAACGCGCTTATGATTGAATGGATACCCTTTGTAACGCAGTCGGCCAAAGCACTTCCAAAAGCCCGCTCTGGGGGACTTCTTAAGCTCAGAATTCAACGCATCAATGACAGCAGCATCCCTTTGACGCCAATCGACTAATGGCCGGTAATAACTTGAACGGCTGATGTCAGCCAAGGTACAGGCTTTCAGAATGCTCAAGCCGGCACCGACCAATAATTGGGCACAGCTCCGTTTTTCTGCTGTCACCAGCCCTTTTTTGCGAAGAGTTCCTTCATCGCATGGTTTTCCAAACTGACTTCGGCAAATAACTTTTTCAGCTTCGAATTTTCCTCTTCCAACTCTTTGACTCGCTTGAGTTCAGAAGCATCCATGCCACCGTACTTAGATTTCCACTTATAGTACGTGGCGTTACTCATTCCGTGTTTACGACAGATATCTTCGACCTTCATCCCCGCGTCAGCTTCTTTGAGAATGTTGACGATCTGCGTTTCGGTAAAGCGTGATTTTTTCATGGCGTTCTCCTACGTTAATGAGTGTAGAAAACTCCATTTAAATTTGTGTCATTTTAGGGGAAGTGGACAGATTAATTATGTTTTCACATACTTTTCCGCGTGTGACAAATACAAAAATGTATGGTCCGCCTCGTTATTGCAATGATAAATTTCGATAACGGGGTTGGTTATGCGCTAATGTATTCGGAGTCTAATTGGGCCCTCTCGCCACCTGCTCCATGATGAGTTCCGCGCTGGATTATCCTCAAAAAAGCCGAAAGCTTTTATAAGCTGTTTTTTGTGTCAGGTTTTAATCCAGTGGTTCTACCGTTTTCGTCATCTCTATTCTCATTGCAAACCCGGTGCTAACGCCTTACTGTTAAATGCTTGTTTCGTCTTCATGACTGCCCAAGTTATTCGGGCAAGCTTGTTAGCCAATGCTTAAAGGGGCGTCGTGCAGTTTGGCCAGTTGCACGATCCGCTCACAATTGGCTTCGCTGCCCTTGCGTGAGTGAATAAACGAGCTGTTGTTGATCTCTAAAGCTACGTTGTATTGCGCCGCCGCTTTAACGATGGTTTCAGCATCGATGGGAAAAGCGGGGTTGCCGGGGTGGGTTATCACATTCACCAGCCCACTTTTGATGGTATTAAGCATGGCCTCGGTATTGATGTGTATCGACTGCGGTGGAAATACTTCCTGATGAAAACCGCAGAGAATGATGTCTAACTGAGCTCTCATCCGCTGATTGCAGTCAATCTCTCCCGCTGGCGATTTGATATTGGCCTCGATGCCGCGAAGAATGCCAATGCCCTGATCAACCCGAGGAAATAAGGCGCTATTAATAAAGTGCCACTCGTGCGGAGCGTCTGTCATATCTGGCCCGTGGTCGCTTACCGCAAACATCTTAATGCCATTTTGCTTGGCGTAATGAACATAGTCGTGCAGGGTGCTATAGGCATGGGTGCTGGCGATGGTATGTAAATGCAGATCGACTTCGGGTTTGATTTTCATAACGGCCTCTAAGGTATGAAAGGGGGATTAGCCAATTCATTGTGGCTAAGATCTGCTCTGCCAACAAGTGTTCAGCTGGAATAGGCTCAGTTAGGGTTAAATTAGGCGTTTTAAACAACACTTTTGGATGGTGTTAGGCGTTGTTTCCTAAATCAGATTGAACTAACTCAGCAGTCGCGGATCTGATCTGTATCTATATCTGTCGGGTCACCAAACATGGGTAAAGCGAAAGGCAACATCACCAACTGGAAGCTGTACAACAGTGCACTGAAGCAACGCGGCTCATTGACCTTCTGGATGGATGAGAAAGCCATAGAACTATGGAATAACACTGAGCGCAGTGGTCGTCGAGGGCGCAGCCAAACTTACAGTGACACCGCTATCGCAACTGCGCTGATGATTAAAGGCGTATTCAAGTTACCACTGCGTGCTCTTGAAGGCTTCATCAACTCATTGTTTCGCCTGCTCAAGGTCGACTTAAAATCTCCCGATTACAGTTGTATAAGTAAGCGAGCAAAGACTGTTGAAGTCAACTATCGCCTACCTAGCCAAGGTCAAGCGGCTCACCTCGTTATCGATGCTACAGGTCTTAAGGTGTTTGGCGAAGGAGAGTGGAAGGTGCGTAAACACGGCGCTGAAAAGCGTCGAGTCTGGCGAAAACTGCATATGGCAGTAGATGCCCAGAGCCATCAGATAGTGAGTGCTGAGGTCTCGATGGACTGGGTTCACGATAGTGAAGTGTTACCCACCTTGTTGAGACCGCTGCGGCGCAAAGTGAAAGCAGTAAGCGCTGATGGTGCCTATGACACACGGCAGAGCTATCAAGAAGTACAACGTAAGAAGGCTGTTGCACTAATCCCCCACGCAAGAATGCAGGTATGTGGGAAGCGGGTCACCCACGGAACGTTGCAGTAAAAGCCTTGAAGCAAGGTGAGTTGGAAAACTGGAAACGGGACAATGCTTACCATCTTCGTTCACTATCGGAGACGGCGATGTATCGTTTCAAACAACTGCTTAGCGACAAGTTGAGTCTACGTTGTTACAACGCCCAAGTCGGCGAAATCATGGCCGGAGTGTGCGCGTTGAACAAAATGAGCAGGCTAGGTATGCCTGCTCGTCAGCTAGCTGAATAAAGAGGAAAACGCCTTGGGGTTACTGCATTCTTGGCTCTGAATTGATCAACAAGGCCATGGTGCTATAGAAACCTAGAGGGAGTTTGCTGTTAATGCTATTGCGGTAACAGAGTGCGGCTCAATAATGTTTGGGCCATTGGCAAATCATTTAGATAAAAGAACAGAGCCTACAATTAGGCTCTGTTAGGTTTAAAGGGCTATCTGCTAATGCGACAATTTATTTTGCGTAGTATTTTTTATCGATCTGTTCTTGCAAGATACCTTTGCTAGCCACTTTACTGGAGCGGCTCATGCTCGTGGCGCTCGGTGTATTATATTCTCTGGCCGAGCAATAGGCATTGCTTTCCCATGTCCCTGTTGGCTCAATAGTGACGCCACCGTTTGCATCAACCACAAAGTCGAACACTGCCCAGCATACCGTTGGCTCGCCAGCTGGCGGAGAAAATACTTGAGTGCGCCCGGCGTAGTTAAGCTCTACACGTGAAGGAGAGGCGGCGATATCGCTCGTGCCAGCGTAGTGTTTTACTGCATAGCTATAACGACCAGCGTAGGGGAAGGAACCAATAGTGGTAATTTCTGGGCCATAGCTGTTGACATCATCCACATCAAGCCAGATGCTGCTATTTTCTAAGGTCACTTGTTTGTTAGCAAAATAGACAAGGAAGGCTGTATCGCCTGTGGCAGATTCTGGACCAAAGAACTGGGTGTCTAAATCTCGAGGATTTTCCCCCCAGCTAAGCGTTACTGTGGCTGAAGCTTCCTCTAGACTTAAGCATTCTCCTAAATCAAGATCGCTCGTGCCAGTTGTTAGTGTTAGGGTTCGGCCATTACTACCGCTGGTATTGGCTTGCAGGTAGACGGTAGAGCTAGATTTAGCCGCAACACTAAAGCGGCCTGTACTGTCGGTGGTAGCGTTGGCTTGGCCAGAGTAGCTTGCACCTTGGGTAATGATTCGCGCCGAAGTAATCGGGTTGCCGTCACTGTCTTCTACACAACCGGTTATTTGTACAGACTGGTAGATTTGGTCGGCGTTCCAAGTGGTAAAGTGTTCAACACTACCGAGATAGTAGGGGGTACCATCATTGGTCACTAAGCTAGCGCTGCCTTCTTCTACCCAGTAACCGCTGTCTTCATCAAAGTAGTATAGCGGAATAGTATCGGGTGCTGAATTAGCGTCTGAAGCTAAAGGAATTCTGATTGTGGCTGTTTGGCCCGTCGCTAGATTGTAGTCATTCCCTTCGCTATCGGAAAAGGTCACACTTATTGCCCCAAAACTTTCAATTTGGCTCACTTGGTTGTTAGCTGTATCAATGGTTTCAAAGTTACCAGGCATTAAGTCAGGGTCTACGCTTGGATCAATTACAGTGATGGCCGCGCTGAGCTCTGCGCTGGCAGGATTACCATTTTCATCAACTAAGGAATTGGGCGCTAAATCAACAACGTTAAGCCCTGCGACGTTCAGGTTAGCGGTTTGCGTAGGAGTGAAGGTAAGGTTGGCATTAATCGGTTGTAGGAACATAAACACAGTTTGATCGGTAGCCGTTGTCACTGAGCTATATTCACCGTAGCCAGCAATATCACTACTGATAACAACTCGCTCTGCATCGCTGCTGACAATAATAGTGGCTTCGCCGTTACTATCGGTTACTCCGCTGCGTGTAACTCTGGTTCCGTTTTGTATGGAGTTAACGGTGACTTCAACACCCTCAATGGCTTCACCATCAAAATAGTCGCTGGTTTGTATGCTCAACATCGAGCTTGGCATCACCAGTACGGTTCGTGTTAGCTCGCTGCTGTTACCCGAAGTATCAGCTGCGCTGTAGGTTAGGGTATAGGTCCCAGCGGTGCTGGCATCAACCGAACCGTTGGTTGATACAGTTATAGAACCTTCATAAGCGTCTGTTGCACTGGCGCCTGCGTCGGTATAGCTTTCTCCTGCGAGCAGTGAAACATTTGCGTTGCCTGTTAGGGTAATCACTGGAGCGGTGGTATCTACAACCGCGATGGTGCGAGTTGCGGTACTGGTATTACCTGCGGCATCAGTTGCAGAATAGGTAATGGTGTAAGAGCCTAGAGTGGACGTGTCTACCGTTCCTGAGCTGAGAACATTAACCGTGGTATCCACATTGTCTGTGGCGTTGGCTCCCGCGTCGGTATAATTGGAACCCACTTCTATGTTAATACTCTGGGCACCAACCAATGCGATGCTTGGTGCTGTTGTATCCTCTCCTGAGTTATTGCTGGTGTCATCTCCCCCACCGCCACCACAGCCTGAAATAAGCAACGAAGTGCTTACGAGCAACGCTCCGATTTTTTTCATAGTTAATATCCCTTATAGATGAAATGTAATTACATTTAAGTCAAAAAAAATGATGCCAAGCGCAAGTTAGCAGAATGCTATGTAAGGGGTAAAGTATTTTTTTATTTAAATCAATGAGATAAGTTTTTTGTAATATGATAAATCTCTACGGTTTTTCGTAAGTAGATTTAAATATGGGGTTTTCGTTTGAACGAGGTTTATTTTTTCATTCGTTGAGGGGATTATTGTTAATTTTTGGTTTGATGTGCTTAATTTTAAGAAAACCTAGAAGAAATAATTGTATTTTTCTTTCCTGTCAATTTATACATCTGTGTACTGATTAGATAACAAGAATATTAAGTTTTCTTTTAAAGTTATTTACATGTGTTAAGCCGTTTACAATGTCGATATTTGTAAAAAAGCCAAAGTAAAATTAACTACTTTGGCTTTTTAATCAATAGCTTATGAACAGGGGTTTAGTTCATGCCGTATTATAAAAACAGTGTTTTCTGCTGTTCACTGAAATTCATAGGTGTTATTGTAAGTTGCTGATTTTAAATAACTTTGCTACATTTTGATTCATAGGTGTTCATTGCCGGATATCGTCAAGCAATGAAATGTGTGTAGCAGCGTGTGTAGCAAATATTGATATGTCAGCCATAAATAAGCTCTCGGACAAGTTCTTAAAATCGGTCAACGGCAAGCCCTATGACGGTCAAAAAGTGGTGGCCGATGGCGCTGGTTTATCGTCCAGAATTTCGGCAAATGGGAAAATATCTTGGGTGTATCGCTATCGCTTAGGTGGGCGACAATCTAATCCTAAGTGGGTGACTTTAGGCTCCTACCGGCCTTGTTGATCAATTCAGTGCAACGAACGCAGTAACCTCAAGGCGTTTTCCTCTTTATTCAGCTAGCTGACGAGCAGGCATACCTAGCCTGCTCATTTTGTTCAACGCGCACACTCCGGCCATGATTTCACCGACTTGGGCGTTGTAACAACGTAGACTCAACTTGTCGCTAAGCAGTTGTTTGAAACGATACATCGCCGTCTCCGATAGTGAACGAAGATGGTAAGCATTGTCCCGTTTCCAGTTTTCCAACTCACCTTGCTTCAAGGCTTTTACTGCAACGTTCCGTGGGTGACCCGCTTCCCCCATACCTGCATTCTTGCGTGGAGGGATTAGTGCAACAGCCTTCTTACGTTGTACTTCTTGATAGCTCTGCCGTGTGTCATAGGCACCATCAGCGCTTACTGCTTTCACTTTGCGCCGCAGCGGTCTCAACAAGGTGGGTAACACTTCACTATCGTGAACCCAGTCCATCGAGACCTCAGCACTCACTATCTGATGGCTCTGGGCATCTACTGCCATATGCAGTTTTCGCCAGACTCGACGCTTTTCAGCGCCGTGTTTACGCACCTTCCACTCTCCTTCGCCAAACACCTTAAGACCTGTAGCATCGATAACGAGGTGAGCCGCTTGACCTTGGCTAGGTAGGCGATAGTTGACTTCAACAGTCTTTGCTCGCTTGCTTATACAACTGTAATCGGGAGATTTTAAGTCGACCTTGAGCAGGCGAAACAATGAGTTGATGAAGCCTTCAAGAGCACGCAGTGGTAACTTGAATACGCCTTTAATCATCAGCGTAGTTGCGATAGCGGTGTCACTGTAAGTTTGGCTGCGCCCTCGACGACCACTGCGCTCAGTGTTATTCCATAGTTCTATGGCTTTCTCATCCATCCAGAAGGTCAATGAGCCGCGTTGCTTCAGTGCACTGTTGTACAGCTTCCAGTTGGTGATGTTGCCTTTCGCTTTACCCATGTTTGGTGACCCGACAGATATAGATACTGATCAGATCCGCGACTGCTGAGTTAGTTCAATCTGATTTAGGAAACAACGCCGCTCCTACCCAGACACCTCAATTAAGCAAGCGCGAGAGAAGCGAGATGAGTGTCGAGAATGGCTAAACAATAACGCCGACCCTGCCATTGAAATTCAGCTAGCTAAAGAGAAGCGCGAAAAGCCGATCACCGTGGAAGATGCACTCGAATACTGGCTAGTGGAATACGCCGAAGAACACCGCAAAAACTACGAGAAGCATCGCGCCCAATTTAAACGTCATATCTATCCGTATATTGGTTCTCTACCTGTTGAAATGGTATCGACTGCGATGTGGTGTTCTTGCTTTGACCGGATCAGAAAGGGACAGGGTAAGCGCAAGCCTGCGCCTGTTGCTGCGGGGTTGGTTTTCCAAGGTTGTAAACAATCTTTGGTGTTTTGCCGCAAGCGCGGGTTTGTTGAAAGTCATGCTCTGGATGATTTAATCATTTCCGATGTGGGTAAGAAGCAAGCCAAAAAGGACAGGGTGCTTACAGAAGATGAGCTGTTTAGCCTTATCGAACATACCAAATCAGATAAGTTTCCCGACTACTACCGCAACTTGATTCTGCTGTTAGTGATTTTTGGTGCGCGAACTCAAGAAGTGAGAATGTCGACGTGGGATGAATGGGATTTCGATAACTTGGTGTGGACAGTCCCCAAAGCCAATAGCAAAACCGCTGAGAAGATAATGCGGCCTATCCCTCAAGCATTGCTGCCTTGGTTACTAGAACTTAAATTCTCTACGCAACGAACAGGCTATGTGCTAGGTGGATTAAAGCGCTCAGAACCAGTCAGTCAGTTTGGTCGCAAGCAATGGAAGCAACTAGGGCATAAAGAGCCATGGACTTTGCACGATTTACGCCGAACTATGGCAACCAAGTTGAATGATTTAGGTGTGCATCCACATATTGCCGACCATTTACTCGGCCACACGATTTCTGGTGTGAGTGGTATCTACAACCGAAGCCAATACTTTCCAGAGAAAATCGAAGCTTTAGATAAGTGGTTAAGCTATTTGAATATGGTGGACAGGTTGAAACGCGATGTGAAGGTGAATGAGTAATGCGAACATTGTTAATGTTATTGCTGAGTGTATGGATGATCTCATCGTGTAGCCAAGCACCGATTGAAAAGCACACCTATGTTTTACCTTACAAATCATTTGGTACACCTTCTATGAGCGGAAAATTGCTGGGGGTTGAATGGTTTCAGTGGAATGCTCATGGTGATTCTCGGCCAATAGCATACCCAGTAAACATTGTGGTGTATCGAGGTATAACACTTAAAGAAGCCGAAGCTACCTATCCAGTAAACCCAGAAGCTGAAATGGATTATCGATATGTCGAGTACTCAGATGCACTGAGTTACTTTGATAAAAACATAGTTGAGGTGAATGAAATGGCGGAAGAGGGCTACCCAATGGGGCGCTTAGCTGAACAGCTTGAAGATACGCGCTCTTTGATTATTGACGCTTTCGCTAACTGATATCGCATAGGCTAGGTTATCTTAATTTCAGCCATTGGATTACGTTCAGGTAATGCTTTTTACTACCGATAATTGTTATCTGGTGAGCTTGTGTATCTTCGACTAAGAAAGCATACCCCGTAGTTTCATCTGAGTTATAAACAGCATAAATGGTTGCGGTACCCAGTGCTTTCTCAATTGCTTTGTTACTCGATAAACCCAAAGATTCAGCTTGCTCAGTAGCCAGTGTGGATAGCCAATCGGGTTGTTTATCTCTTAATTCGGGCACAAAAATAGACTGAATGAAATCAAGCTCTATACCCGTTAAATCGATTGCAGCATACATAGTCTCAGGGTTAATAGCTGAGTGAGAAAAAGTCCAATTAGGGTATTTCAGTATGAGTGTGTCAGAGCTATGAAAAATTAGCTCGGGTTCTGGATAGGTGATTTTAATGTCTGACGAAATGATCAGCTCGCTAGCAAGGGTGCGAACTGACAGCAAAACACAAAAAACGAAAACAAAGAGTCTCATTGTCTCAACCTTTACTAGAGAGTGGTCCACGTCTATTACGCAGTGACACCCAGTAGAAGATTAACGCTGTAATTATTGCTGATGCAATATAGGCCGGTAATGTTGTATACAGTGACAACATTGCACTATCAACTCTTTGCTCTTCATGTAAGAAAGGAGTGGCTTGAGCAACAAACGAATAATTAAAAATAGCGAGGTTGGTAATAGCGTTAAAAATAGCTACAACGGTGTAAATGAGAGCTGTTTTCATAAGAATGTTAACTTTAGGGAATGTGGACATTGACGCTAAAGAAAAAGCTTAGCTGCGCCAATTATTTTGCTTACTCACCATCAAGCGAATTGGCCCAAGCTTCATTTACTTTTTCGGGATCACAAATAGCCTCGGTTAGGAACCTTGGTTCACCTTCGAAGTAGTAATGAAGCCTGAAATCATCAACGATCCAATTTTCTCCCTGTTTGGCATATTGAACAGAGTAGTCAGCAATTTCGTAGGGTGGTCTGTCAAGGTTTCCCATAACAACTAAGCAACCCTTATCGCCAGTGATCTTTTCCAAGTAAGGCTGCTCATTTAATTTGAGTCCATTTGGGAAAGAAACAATATCTTGCATGACTTGCTCGTCAGGATATTTTTCAGCCTCAGCAATAATCTTTTGGGCGTTCTCGCTAACTAGCGCTTGATTGCCCTTGCTACCTAATAGTGATTCAAATGCTTGCTGCAATTCGCCTGTATGAGCTGAAAAGCTAGAAACTAGCCCTAATATTATTAGTAGCTTTTTCATTGTGAAACTCCGTGGGCTTTTAAGCTAGCATCAACTTTTGAAAATGGGTTCTTTAAAAGTCTCGCTGCGATACAAAGTAAACCAGAACATCTTAGAATTAACTCTTCAATATTAAGTGAGCTAGAAATAGAAATACTAGCGTAGTCTTTGAAGCCAACAGAGCCGGTATAGCGAATGTCGCCGTTATTTCTGGGGGCGAAGTACAAAGAAGCGTAACGAAAGTCTAGACCCATATCAGACATTTCTTTTGATACGTTCATTTTTACGGCACCAGCCTTCCCTGAGAGTGTCATAACTCCGGTATCATCAACTGCTAGAGAAAATCGACCTGAACTCGCTAGTAGCTTTCCGGTTAACCCATCATTCTTGCTGTATGCAATTTCTATCAACTTAATGATTTGAATTTTAATTTCTGTTTTTATTTCAGACACATCTAAACTCCATCTTAGTCACTAGACTCTAAATGATAGTTAGGTCATTATCAAGGCTAAAGGTAGCGAAAATAGCTGCTGTAGCTAGTTTTGGTTTTGCTTTATTTGTAATTGCATCAACACCTTATCATGATTTAGTATTGTGTTTGTTAATAGCTTTCAAGTGGTAAGGTTGTGCATGGAGCAAGAAGATAAGGACGTTGAGAAGCCAGAAAGCCGTTTATTGAGGTTCATTTCTTCAAATGGCTTAATCACAGCTACCACAGTATGTGTGCCAGTTCTCTATCTACTGGGGTACTTCTATCACATTGGGTTTTTAGATAAGTTTGGCGTAAGTACGGAATTTTTCCCTCAGTCAGTACAGCAGTATTTAGTTGTTAGTTTCTTCTTCGTATTCTCCATCGCCATGAAAGTATTAGGGTTTATTGGTGCTAACCCTTGGCTTGTTGGGGTTTATGTAGCTGTCGTGTTTGGAATAGTTTTGGGAGGCAGATACTTTTATCGACATCCTTTAAACCTTAGGTTTTTACCTAAACGCCAATTTTATAAATCAACTTGGCTTCGTTGTTATTTGTTTCAACCTTTTAAATCGACCTGCTATGCACTGATTCTGTCCACTTCCCCATTAATGAGACAGTTCTAAAGTAGAGTTTTCCAGTTTTGCTCGGTAAGCAGCCGGTGGCAAATTACCGAGACTTTCATGGGTTCGTTCTTCGTTGTAATCCAAACGCCAGAACCAAGCCATTTCTCGGACTTGTTCTAGCGATTCAAATAAATACGCATCCAAAAATTCTCGACGGAACGAGCCATTGAAACGTTCCACAAATCCGTTTTGCTGAGGCTTACCTGGCTGGATATAAACCAGTTGAATATGGTGCTGTTCACACCAATCTGTCAGCCTTGCCGAGATAAGCTCAGGCCCGTTATCGACTCGTAATTGAACCGGTAGACTACGCTCAGCTTTAATTTGCTCAAGTACGCGTACAACGCGCTCTGCTGGCAATGAACTATCTACCTCAATGGCAAGGCATTCCCGCGTACCTTCATCTACTACATTAAGTGTGCGGAAGCGTTTCCCGCAATAAAGTCCGTCATGCATAAAATCTAAGGCCCATTGATAGTTGGCTTTCGCTTCAACCTGTAATGGTTGCGCAATTCGCTTCGGTAATACTCGTTTAACCCGCCGTTTAAGGTTGAGTCCCATTTGGCAATACACGCGATAAACGCGCTTATGATTGAATGGATACCCTTTGTAACGCAGTCGGCCAAAGCACTTCCAAAAGCCCGCTCTGGGGGACTTCTTAAGCTCAGAATTCAACGCATCAATGACAGCAGCATCCCTTTGACGCCAATCGACTAATGGCCGGTAATAACTTGAACGGCTGATGTCAGCCAAGGTACAGGCTTTCAGAATGCTCAAGCCGGCACCGACCAATAATTGGGCACAGCTCCGTTTTTCTGCTGTCACCAGCCCTTTTTTGCGAAGAGTTCCTTCATCGCATGGTTTTCCAAACTGACTTCGGCAAATAACTTTTTCAGCTTCGAATTTTCCTCTTCCAACTCTTTGACTCGCTTGAGTTCAGAAGCATCCATGCCACCGTACTTAGATTTCCACTTATAGTACGTGGCGTTACTCATTCCGTGTTTACGACAGATATCTTCGACCTTCATCCCCGCGTCAGCTTCTTTGAGAATGTTGACGATCTGCGTTTCGGTAAAGCGTGATTTTTTCATGGCGTTCTCCTACGTTAATGAGTGTAGAAAACTCCATTTAAATTTGTGTCATTTTAGGGGAAGTGGACAATTCCACCTTATTTAGTCCTATTGGTATTAACAATTTTTGTTGTTTTCCCAGCTTTGGGCTTATGGATTGGTGGAGGATCCGCGGAAAAGCAAATAAGCAGTTTTAACAATTGTGAACTTTCGAGCTTAAGTAATAAAAAGAAGTGTGTTTTTCTCTTTGAAGACAAAGGCTCACTTGCAGCTGGCTTACTTATTGCCAAGTCTGAAACCCATATAGCTATTTGGAATGGGGAGTTTACGGAAATCTTCCCAACCGATGGGCTTAGATATGAAGTCCGTTTCGGAACTAAACCAGATGAAGAAGACTAACAAAGGAGTTGTTTTGGAAAAGTTTGTGTTGTTGTCGGAAGTGGGGCGTTTTTCCAAGTTAACCGAGTCTGATGTTTCCCTACATACCAATCCAAGTGAGCTTGAGTTTGCGTGTTATACAAAGGCCACTAAAAGCATTATTGGTGCTGTGTGTAGTGGCATAGTGAATTTGGCCACCTGATTAGAGGTGATAGACTCACCTCAGAGACAAAACAGGTGAACTAATGACAAAACCAAGAAGACCTAACTTTAGCCCCGAATTTCGCCTAGAAGCTGCCCAGCTTGTTGTAGACCAAAATTACAGCGTTCGTGAGGCCGCTGAAGCCATGGGCGTGGGTAACTCAACGATGGATAAATGGGTGCGACAACTTCGCTCAGAGCGCCGTGGTGAATCACCTAAGGCGACACCCATGACGGATGAGCAACGCCGTATTCGTGAGCTAGAAAAGCAGGTCAAACGCCTTGAAATGGAAAAAGACATTTTAAAAAAGGCTTCCGCTCTCTTGATGTCGGACGAGCTGAAAGGTTTGCGTTAATTCATCGGCTTCAAGAGAGCTTTCCCGCTAATCATTTATGTCAGCTATTCAGTGTTCATCGAAGTAGTTACAAATATTGGCGTGATGAAGCGGTCGGCGAAACACCGAATCGCATTGTGCTTAAAGAGAAAGTTCGAGAAGCATTTGAAGTGAGTGAAGGTTCTGCGGGAGCTCGCACTATTGCAGCAATGGTTACGCAAACAGGTACACCCTTAAGCCGTTATGTCGCTAGCAACTTGATGCGTGAACTTGCGTTGTTTAGCTGCCAACAACCAAAGCATCGCTATAAACGAGCGACACACGAGCATCCTGTTGCACCCAATGTTCTTGCTCGCCAGTTTACGGTGGATGCGCCTAACCAAGTTTGGTGTGGTGATATCACGTATGTCTGGACTGGGAATCGTTGGGCTTATTTAGCGGTTGTACTGGATTTATATGCAAGGAAACCTGTTGGTTGGGCAATGTCTTTGAGCCCTGACAGTAAACTTATTAGCAAGGCGCTGATGATGGCTTATGAACTGAGAGGTAAGCCTCAAGGACTAATGTTTCACTCAGACCAAGGCAGCCAATATACGAGTGTTAAATATCGACAGTTGCTATGGCGATATCAAATCAAACAGAGCATGAGTCGCCGTGGTAATTGTTGGGATAATGCGCCGATGGAGCGTTTCTTTAGAAGTTTGAAGACAGAATGGATGCCAGAGCTAGGCTACCGAACTTTTTTAGAAGCCAAGCACGCCATAACGGATTATATCGTAGGGTATTTCAGCCAAGTCAGGCCACATCAGCACAACAAGATGTTGCCACCGAATCAGGCTGAAGAGTTGTACTGGAAAAACTATAAAACCGTGGCCAGTTTTACTTGACCACTACAGAGGGCAATAAATGCATTCCCTCATAAAATTAACATTCGATTGACTTTGCCATTTACGTGAACGAACTGGGCAACAATGAACATGTGTTGTTCTAATTTGACGCTCGAGTGTTTGGGATAATATTTTTTTGTACTCTTCATTTACTCGTTCGTTGTTAATCCAAGTTTTATTCTCACACTGGTTTACTATCAGTTCTTCCAGCTCTTCTAAAGGCATATTTCTTGGCGCTTTACTTAGGTCTATCTCAAGGGCAGATAATTTGCTGTCTATGATTTTTTGCTGTTTTTGCTCATCAACTTTGTGAGTGACAAAGACTTCGATTAATAGCTCTCGACCCCTAACTTTCGCAATCAAGTCGGGAACGAAGCCTGAGATACCTTGCTCTATTTTTAGCGATTCAATGGAACAGGTTTTTTCTTCAGATATCTTTAAATGTCCTCTATTTGAGTTAAAGGTGATGAAAGCCTCCGGAAGACAGATTTTCCTATGACGGTCTAATACTTCTTTTGCTGCGTAGTGTAAGGCCGTTTCTACAGCATGCTCGCAGGAGTCCCCAGCTTTGTGCGCGAAATGGTGCTCCCTCTTAATTCCCTTCTTCGCCACCAAAGCCTTGTTGCAAGCTGGACAGGTGCATCCATGGCTCCCCCCTGATTCAACCTGTGAGATATGTACAAGCTCACTATCACGTAGAGCGTACTTTAGTTTTAAGTGTTTCATCTCTGCCCTTACAGTTGAAGTCGGAAAGTTGTTTGAGTGAAATGTTCGAGATTAGTTCCTTCCTTTGTTACTTGGCTGAAGATACTTTCTAGGTTAGGAAGTAGACATCTAAGAACTTTTTTGAGGTTTAATGATGTTTTTACACATTTTTTCGTGTGTAGCAGTGTGTGTAGCAAACACAAAAAAGCCAAAGTAAAACTAACCACTTTGGCTTTTTATTCAATAGGTTATGGACTAGCGTTTAGTTCATGCCGTATTTTTTTAGCTTCTTACGTAGAGTACCACGGTTGATACCTAACATGATTGAAGCGCGGGTTTGGTTACCGCGAGTGTATTGCATAACTACGTCAAGCAACGGGGCTTCAACTTCAGATAGTACTAATTCGTACAATTCAGACACATCTTCGCCATTAAGTTGGGCGAAGTAGTTGCGCAAGGCTTGCTCAACTGAATCGCGCAATGGACGTTCTTTCACTTCAGTGCTGGTAGCACTGCTGGTCATAGTAGAAAGTGTGTTTGTGGTGTTATTTGAATCAAACATACTTGACGCTCTTTTTAATTAAATTTAATGATCACAACTATTCGAAAAACTGCTCAATCGCGGACGTTTGGGCCAGGGCTGATTCAAGCTGGTTAAACTGGCCTCGAAACTCGTCCGTGTCCGCTATTTGCTTCAGGTACCAGCCCACATGTTTGCGTGCGATACGAACCCCTTGATACTCCCCGTAGTGTGAGTACAGGTTGTCTAAGTGGTGAAGCATAACTTCCTTCACTTCTTTAGCACTGGGAGGCGCTAAACGCTCACCGCTGTCTAAGAAATGATTAATTTCTCGGAAAAGCCAAGGATTACCTTGGGCTCCCCTACCAATCATGATGGCGTCAGCTCCGGTGTAGTCCAATACATGTTTGGCCTGCTCCGGTGTGGTGATGTCGCCATTTGCCACAATCGGTATTGATACTGCTTGTTTTACTGCTTTTATGGTGTCGTATTCGGCCATTCCCTTATACATACATGCTCGCGTCCGACCATGAATGGCTAAGGATTGAATCCCCGAATCTTCTGCCAGCTTGGCAATCTGTAAGGCATTGCGATGTTCTGGCGACCAACCGGTTCGGATTTTTAAGGTCACTGGAACATCCACTGCTGATACCACAGCATCAAGAATTTTTTCGACTAATTCGGGTTGCTGTAACAAAGCCGAACCAGCTAATTTTTTGTTTACCTTTTTCGCCGGGCAGCCCATATTGATGTCGATAATTTGCGCGCCATTTGCCACATTGTGTTGGGCAGCTAGCGCCATCAATTCTGGGTCGGAACCTGCTATCTGAACACTGCGTATGCCACATTCATCTAGGTGAACCATTCGGTCTAGAGATTTTTTGCTGTTCCACACCCTAGGGTTGCTGGACACCATCTCCGATACCGTAAGCCCCGCGCCTAATCGCCAGCATAAGCGACGAAAGGGTTGATCGGTAATGCCAGCCATTGGGGCAAGTATCACCGGATTGTCCAGCTGGTAACTGCCTATGTTCATGACTGCCGTTCTTCTCAATCTCAGGGCGGCGTAGTTTACGACTTTTTAAGCACGCTGAAAAGGCTATAAATTGAACATTTTTCAAAAAAAAAGCTGGATTTTTAGTAGCGGAATGTGGCAGCAAACCTAGGTTAATAAAGGTTTGCCGCAAATCGTGATTAAGCTTAGCGTTTGCGGCCGCTTAACCGACACCATTCTTGATCGAGAACAAGTGGGTCCATGTCGCAGTGTGTTTGATAAGCGCTCAGTACCGCGTCACTTTGCTCTTCTAAAATGCCTGACAAGGCGATAAGGCCTTGAGGTTTGAGGTAGGCGAGGATCACTTCTGACAGCTCTTTAAGTGGTCCGGCTAAAATATTGGCTACAACTACATCGGCTTGAAAGCCCTTCGGTTGATCTTTAGGCAAGTACAACTCTAGTTGTTCGGCTACCCCATTGCGCTCGGCATTGTCGCGGCTGGCTAAGATGGCTTGAGGGTCAATATCAATACCCACCACTCGTTCCGCTCCGAGTTTAATGGCGGCAATGGCTAAAATGCCGCTACCGCAACCAAAATCGACCACGGTTTTACCTGTTAAATCGAGCTGGTCTAGCCATTTTAAACATAGTGCGGTGGTGGGGTGGGTGCCTGTGCCAAAAGCGAGGCCAGGGTCAAGCATGACGTTTACTGCGTTTGGATCGGGAACGTCAGTCCAGCTTGGGCAGATCCATAAGCGCTCGCCAAACTGCATTGGGTGGAAGTCTTTCATCCACTCACGTTCCCAGTCTTTGTCTTCAAGCTGGTCTAGCTTGTAGTTATCATCTTCGATGATGCGGGCTTCGCGCAGAAAATTGAGGATTGGCGCCATATCGGTGCTGGCATCGTACAGGCCCTGAACATCGGTATCGCCCCAGAGCGGTGTTTCGCCTAGCAGTGGTTCAAATACGGGGGTGTCGTGGCGGTCTAAGAAGGTGACGGCCTGACAGCCGGTTTCCATTAAGATGTCACCAATGGTTTCGGCAGTATCTTTAGTGGCGTTTATTTTTAATTGGATCCAAGGCATTGTCCGCTCCTCTCTGATTTTAGCCGGCAAGTGTACTGTGTTAGTAGCAGCTTAGCATCTAAAAGTTGGTCGGGCTTGGCATCCTAAGATGCTCACCCAATAAGCTTAACCAGCAGAATGAATTCTGCTGGTTAAGGTGAGAGGGAAAGTATGGCGCGTTATATAGTTCGGCTTAACCTGAGGGTCTATCGGTTGGCGTGAGCAGAGGAGCGTGCTTTTCTTTTGGTGCTGTTATCCCAAGCAAAATTACGGTGGCGATGTCTTAGGTATAACAGTTGCGTCCCACGATATAAGCAAACCGCTGCCACTATATAGATAGGTAGCTGGCTGAACTGCGACAGTAAACTCAAGCCAAGCCCGATGAATAAGAAAGGCACAAATTCATAGAGTGTTTCGGGTAGAGTGAAAGACTTACTGGGAAGTTTATGCTCATCGGTACGGCGATAGTTAGAGCGCATCACCCAAATGACTGCGCCCAATATAAATAATAAGGCACCACCCAATAGGCCTAGTGAATTATCGTTCCATATTACGCTGCTAGAGCCCAGCATGAGGTAAACGCTGGGGAGGATCTCATAGATAGATTTGCTAATCATACGGCGTTTACCCTCCTTAAAATTATTTCATGCCGCATTCTTGCAGATTATTAGATTACGGCTCGTTAACTAATTGTAAGTGATTTGTTGCTTTTTGCTAGATGTTTTTAATCTAACAGCAATTTGTACTTGTCATGAAGGGCTGACAGTTTTAGGTGAAAGGCGGCCAATGCTTAGCCAGTGCAGGGAGAGACTGGCTAAGTGCTGGGGATCTATCGAAACAGTATGTGATTTAGTCGGGTTTGCTGAATACCTTTGATCAGCATGACGCTAAGTACCAGGGTGCCTAACACTATCATTAAATCTTTGCTTAGCCCGCTTAATTGCAAGCTCTCAGCGATGTTGAACATAACGATCGCTACCAACAAGTGCAAGATGTAGAAAGGTAATACCATTTGCGCAGTGTCAATCAGCTGCGGGTGTTGTCCCCAATTAGGTCTAGCCATTAGCATTAAAAATACACCAATACCCCAAACCACTGTGGAAAATACAAAATCATGATCCGGGAAAGGTACTTGATAGTAGCTCTTGAGCAGGGCTGCTTCGCCAAAGTGGCCGGCCATGCCTAGCAGGGCTAGCAGTAAAGCAGGAGCAAAAGCCAGTTGAATTTGACGCTGGCGAATAAGGTAACCGCTGGCTACCAACAAGGTACTGAAGAACGGGCCATTACGGGTAAATATTGGTGCTTCTAAGCCGCTCACTTGCTGGTAGCTGCCGGCTAGTACACCGTAGATATAAAGTGTTAGGGCTAGCGGCAGGATCGCTTTATCCAAGCCAAAATGTAGGCAGGCTGCCAAAATGGCCAGCGCGCATACCAGACCGGGAATAAACCAAAGGTGTACCAAGCCGCCTTCAAATAGGCTATTCAAGGGTTGGGCGAGCAGAGTGTCCCAATAGGGTAAACGCTCATGTAAGTAACCTTGTTGAAAGGCCTCACCAAAGTTGAAGGGCATCAATAGTGAAATTAGGCTCCAGATTAACCAGATCCGCACTAAGGGGCGGGCATAGGCCTTTAATGTGGCTAAGGGCGCGCGCTGTAATTTGTCGGCAATGAAGTAGCCAGCAATGATGAAAAATAAGGGCACGGCAAAGCGGCTAATTTGGTTAATAATAAAGCCTAGCCAAGGTTCGCCGTTAATCTCGGCATAGTGCATGGCCACCTGACAATGCATGAGTAGGATGGTGATAATTGCTACGATTCGACCGAGCTCTAGGCTGGCAATTTTGGAAGATGAAGACATATTGTAGTTATTCATGAAAAAATTTCGGCAGAATATACTGGTTATAATGGCTTGGATCTTTGAACTGTGCTGGTTTTTTTGTGTTTGGTGGCTTTAGTCACTAATTGGGGGGCGAAAAAAAAGCCCTTTGTAGGGCTTTTTATGTCTCGCTGTTAGGACAGACCGAGTTTTTTCTCTAGGTAGTGAATATTGGCACCACCAAATTGGAAGTTCTCGTCTTGCATGATTTTTTGTTGCAGCGGAACGTTGGTTTTAATGCCGTCAATTACCAGCTCAGATAAGGCGTTTTTCATGCGAGCAATCGCAATGTCACGGTTCTCACCATAGGTAATAAGCTTACCGATCATAGAGTCGTAGTAAGGCGGTACTGAATAACCAGCATAAACATGAGAGTCCCAGCGAATGCCCATGCCACCTGGCGGGTGGAAACGGTTAATTCGGCCCGGAGATGGAATAAAGCTCTCAGGATCTTCAGCGTTAATACGGCACTCAATGGCGTGGCCAGTGATTTTGACCTGATCTTGACTGAATGACAAAGGCTGACCAGCGGCAATCCGCAGCTGTTCTTTGATTAAGTCGATACCGGTGACCATCTCAGTAACGGGATGCTCCACCTGAATACGGGTATTCATTTCAATGAAGTAGAACTCACCGTTTTCATAGAGGAACTCAAAGGTGCCTGCACCGCGGTAGTTGATCTCAATACAAGCTCGAGTACAACGTTCACCAATATAACGGCGCATATCTTCGGTAATACCCGGTGCAGGTGCTTCTTCAACCACTTTTTGGTGGCGACGTTGCATTGAACAATCGCGCTCACCAAGGTGAATGGCGCCACCTTGACCATCAGAAAGTACTTGAACCTCTACGTGACGAGGGTTTTCCAAGTATTTTTCCATGTATACGATGTCGTTATTAAAGGCCGCGCCGGCTTCTGCTTTAGTCATGGCGATGCTTTGAATGAGTTCACTTTCTTTGCGAACCACTCGCATACCACGACCACCACCGCCGCCAGCAGCTTTAATGATAACTGGGTAACCAATGCGCTTAGCAATTTGAATGTTTTTCTGCTCATCTTCGCCAAGTGGGCCATCAGAACCCGGCACGCAAGGTACGCCAGCTTTTTTCATCGCTTTAATCGCTTCAACTTTATCGCCCATCATACGGATGGTGTCGGCTTTAGGGCCGATGAAGATGAAACCACTTTTTTCAACGATTTCAGAAAACTCAGCATTTTCTGATAAAAAGCCATAACCAGGGTGAATGGCTACGGCGTCAGTCACTTCGGCAGCGGCAATAATCCGTGGAATGTCGAGGTAACTGTCGGTAGCGGCGGGCTTGCCAATACAGATTGATTCATCGGCTAACAGGACATGTTTTAAGTCTCGGTCGGCAGTTGAATGCACCGCTACTGTTTTAATCCCTAGCTCTTTACAAGCGCGCAAAATGCGTAAGGCAATTTCACCGCGGTTAGCAATAACTACTTTATCTAGCATACAAATGCCTCTTTATTCGATGATGAATAGCGGTTCATCAAATTCAACAGCTTCGCCGTCGTTGACTAAGATGGCTTTCACTACACCGGCTTTGTCAGCTTCAATCTGGTTCATCATCTTCATGGCTTCGATGATGCAAAGTGTATCGCCTACGTTTACTTGTTGGCCTTCTTGTACAAAAGGTGCCGCTTCTGGAGAAGAAGAACGGTAGAAGGTGCCAACCATTGGCGATAATAATTGATGACCGCTTGGGGCTTCGCTAGCTGCTGGAGCGGCTGCTGGTGCAGCGGGGGCAGGCGCTGGCGCTGGCGCTGCAACGGGTGCGGCATGTGCTACAGGTGCATGTACAGCATGGGTCGCACCGCTGAAGTTACGGCTGATGCGAACCGATTCTTCACCTTCGGTGATTTCTAGTTCGGCAACGCCTGATTCTTCAACTAATTCGATTAATTTTTTAATCTTGCGAATATCCATAAGGGCTCTCTTTATCGTATATGGTTAATTACATTACTGTTGCTGCAGCTTATTTACCGCTGCAGTTAAAGCAAACTGATATCCTTGACTACCTAGGCCGCAAATCACGCCTTCAGCTTTATCGGCAAGATAAGAATGATGACGGAAGGGCTCTCGTGCGTGCACGTTAGATAGGTGGATTTCTATAAAAGGAATGTTAACACCCAGTAAAGCATCTCTAAGTGCTACACTGGTGTGAGTGAATGCCGCGGGGTTGATGATGATAAAATCTACTTCACCCATGGCTTGGTGAATGCGCTCAATGAGCTCACCTTCAATATTGGATTGGAAATCAGCAAGGCTAACTCCCAAGTCGCTGGCTTGAGCTTGTAGCTGTTCAACAATGTCGTTTAAGGTTTGATGGCCATAAACTTCAGGCTCGCGTTTACCTAATAAGTTTAAATTAGGGCCATTAAGTAACAAAATCGAGAATTTATTAGTCATTTTCGTTGAAAAGCCAGCTTAAATTGGAAAACATGTCGATGAGTTGAGATTAGCACATTTTTTTTAGATGAATGTGCTAAGTCATCGACATTTTTCGCAATTATAGGGATTTCGCAGAAAATGGCAGCATTTTTCTGGTCTAATCAGTTAGTTTCGACCATTGGTTCTGTAGTTAAGTTACGCAACCATTTTTTCTGATGCATCCGCCAAAAACACAACATTGCCTTAAATACTTCCTCGCTAAGCGCAATGCAGTATGCGGTGATAAGGCTTACGTCGAACACCATAATGGCGATAGTGGTGAGCATTAATCCTACCCCCCATTGGCTAAAGGTATCTGACATCAGGCAGAAACTATTATCGCCACCACTTCGAAGAATGCCGTTAATCAATACCATGTTAAAGATGCGCAGCCAGGTAGACGCAGCCAAGATTAACACCATAGTTTTCGCCAAAGTTAGTGTTTCGGCTTCGAGCGCGCCAAACAAATTGAGTAAGGGATAGCTTAATAACCAAATCGCTACGCCTATACCGAGGGCGGCAATCGGGCTGACTAATAATGACAGACGTGCGTCAATCCAGGCTTGGCAAAAATTATTGGCGCCAAGTTTGTTACCCACCATGATCGAACAGGCGCTAGAGAAGCCAATGAAGCAAGAAATAGCGATACCTTCAATTGGGCTAATTAAACTCATTGCTGCCAAAGCGTTGGTACCTAGTTGGCCATATAAGGTAGCAAACATAAATACGCCACTCGACCAAATAGCAAAGTTGATAATTAACGGCGCAGCGAGTTTGCTGTATTTCACCAGTTCGGTACGCTTAAATTGCCAAAAACCAACCAAACATGCCTTGACGAGAGGGTGAGACTGCCACCATAAGCTTAACCACAATACGCTGATCTGCAGCGCGCGTGCGATGACCGTTGCCACACCAGCGCCCACAATGCCCATGGCCGGAATCGGACCAAAGCCAAAGATCAGTAGTTGGTTAAGTGCCACGTTGGCAATAACGGCGAAAATACTAATGTATAGGGGTAATTTAGTATTACCGCTAGCCCGCAGCGCCGACTCTAGTACGATGACCGGTAGAGTAAACAAAATCATTAATGCGGTAGCATGAATGTAATCACTGCCTAGGGAAATTAGCAGAGGGTCACTGCTGCCCCAATGCATGATCACTTCGGCCTGACTATACATAAAGGCTAAAGTTATAAGGGTAAACACTAAACCGGTGTAAAACGACAAGGCTACCGTGCGACCAATGGCCTGCCAGTTTTTATTACCCCAATGCTGAGCACTTAAGATGGCGCAAGCTGTAGAGAAACCATTCAAAATGATAATCGCCACAAAAAAGGCGCGGCCAGCATAACCTACGGCTGCTACTTCGGCATCGCCTAAGGTAGCTACCATTAATACATCCACTAAAGCTAACAGGCTTAGCAATACGGCTTGTAAAGAAATGGGCCAAGCAAGACGCCAGAATTGCTCAAGCCAAGGGCGATTTAACGATGTAGGAACTGTATGCATAGCAACCTCAAAACGTGACCTTCATCAGGTAAAAACTATCTTAGGTTAAAAAACAACCTAACAAACTTGGGCGCAATGCTATCTTATATTCTGGGTATACCACATAATCGAATCTATCAGGAATATGTTCAAAACTATCATATGGAAAAAGTAGACTGGCATGAACGCTTCGACATAGGCCCCGCCTGTGTTGAGCACTTTTTAACCCGAGAGCGTTTCTCCAAGCTCAGCACCTTACAGGTGAATCTGGCGGGGGTTTCTTATATTCGAGGTGAGTATTTAGTCTGTCGCCGGGCGCCACAAGAGCATACGGTGTTGATCTCGATGGCAGGTGAAGGCAATTTGCATACGCCAGAATTACGCCATCGAATCACCGCTAACGAGTTGGTTATTCTGCCCGCTGGCACCCACTATTCCTTGAGTTTAGCCAGTCATTTCTGGCGGCATAATTGGTTTCAATTCTCCGCCGATGTGCGTTGGTATCGTTTCCCTAAAAAGGCCAAAGTCATAAAGATTAACAGCAGTCAAAACATTGATAAGTGCTTAAAGATGTTGTTGGAAGAAGAGCGCTCAGCCCATGTAGACCCACTGATAGAGTCGCATTTAACTCAGCTACTTAAACGCTATTTACTGCAACTGCTTAAACCCTTAAAGCAGGGTGAAGCCAGCCCTTTACATAATTTGGAACAACAACTGCGTGCTAGTTTGCACTATCCGTGGACGGTCAGCCAGATGGCACAACGTTTGTCGGTATCGGAAGCGCATTGCTATCGTTTATTTCAACGAGAATTTAACTGTAGTCCAAAGCAGTATTTAAGCCGCTTACGTTTGGAGCATGGTAGCTACCTATTACGCGAAAGTCGTTGGTCGATAGAGGTGATCGCCAGTCAGTTAGGTTATCAAGACGGCTTTGCCTTTGCCCATCGCTTCAAGAAGAGTTTTGGCGTATCGCCGGGGCGCTATCGTAGTCAGCACCAATCCGCTCCGAAGTAGTACTTAGCCCTACTGGGCAGCTTGCATCTCGTTTAAGCCGCCGCCGTTGAGCACATGCTTATAGCCCATGGCCTCCAAGACCTGTAGGGCATAGGAAGAGCGATTACCAGAGCGACAGTAAACCACAATGGCTTGTTCTTTATCCTTAGTAAGGTGATTTATTTGCTGAGCGACTTGGGTGTGCGGGATGTTGTGCGCTCCTGCTAAATGGCCTTGCTGAAACTCTGCTTGACTGCGCACATCTAAGATTAAAGCTTGTTGCTGTTGTATGGCATTCCAAGCTTGTTCGGCACGCTCTGTCGCATGGCCTAAGGCACTATAACTCAATAGCAGCGCAAGGCCGATGATCTTGGCTAGACTCTTCATGTTCATTCCCTTTCTATGAAGTGTAATAGTAATTAAGAAGGAACATTATAACCCGAGCTAATTTCTATGCATCGGTTTTGTTGTTTGTGGGGCAGGACGAAGGAGAGAAATTGGCCAGCCGCCAGAAGGCGACTGGCCAGAGGCTTAGGCTGCGTTCGATTTTTCTTGGATTAATTTATCTACCACCGATGGATCGGCGAGGGTTGAGGTATCACCCAAGGAGTCGGTCTCATTGGTGGCGATCTTACGCAGAATACGGCGCATGATTTTACCCGAGCGGGTTTTGGGTAGGGCTTCAGCCCAATGCAATATGTCGGGAGTGGCAATGGGGCCAATCTCTTTACGTACCCATGCTTTCACTTCTTTATGTAGTTCGGCGCTGGGCTCTTCACCTGCATTAAGTGTGATATAAGCGTAAATTCCTTGGCCTTTAATTTCATGAGGTACGCCCACGACGGCCGCTTCAGAAATTTTGGGATGGGCCACTAAGGCACTTTCAATTTCTGCAGTGCCCATTCGGTGACCACTCACATTAAGTACGTCGTCTACGCGGCCGGTGATCCAGTAATAACCGTCTTCGTCGCGGCGCGCTCCGTCTCCAGTGGTATAGGTGCCGGGAAAGGTTGAGAAATAGGTTTGCTCAAAGCGCTCATGGTCACCATAAACGGTGCGCATTTGCCCTGGCCAACTGTCTTTTATAATTAAGTTACCTTCGGCAGCACCTTCTAATTCATTCCCTTCGTTATCTACTAAGGCGGGTTGCACACCAAAGAAGGGGCGAGTCGCTGAACCCGGTTTCAAGGCGGTGGCGCCGGGTAGTGGGGTAATTAATATACCGCCAGTTTCGGTTTGCCACCAAGTGTCGACAATCGGACAGCGCTCATCACCGATGGTGCGGTAGTACCATTCCCACGCTTCTGGGTTGATTGGCTCTCCCACCGACCCCATGATTCTCAGGCTACTGCGTTTAGTACCTTGAATCGCCGCGTCGCCTTGTGCCATTAGCGCGCGAATTGCGGTTGGGGCAGTATACAAAATAGTGACTTGGTGTTTATCACAGACTTCACTCATGCGAGCCGAAGTGGGATAGTTCGGCACCCCTTCAAATAAAATGGTGGTGGCGCCATTAGCGAGTGGGCCATATACCAAGTAACTGTGTCCGGTAATCCATCCCACATCTGCAGTACACCAATAGATGTCGCCAGGGTGGTAATCAAACACATATTTAAAGGTCATAGTGGCATAAAGGAGATAACCGCCAGTGGTATGTAATACCCCTTTAGGTTTGCCGGTTGAGCCCGAAGTATAAAGAATAAACAGCGGATCTTCCGCGTTCATCGGCTCGGGTGGACATTCTTCGGCTTGGTTTTCGGTGACCTCGTGCCACCACACATCGCGCTCACTATTCCACTCAACCTCACAGCCTGTGCGCTTAAGCACTACCACACTTTGCACGAAGCTACATTCTGGGTGAGTCAAGGCTTGGTCTACATTGGCTTTTAGTGGCACGCTGCGCCCGCCACGAACACCTTCATCGGCGGTAATCACGTATTTCGAGTTGGAGTCGATGATGCGTCCCGCTAGGGCTTCTGGAGAAAAACCACCAAATACGATGGAGTGCACGGCACCAATACGAGTACAAGCGAGCATGGCTACGGCAGCTTCAGGCACCATTGGCATGTATAAACAAACCACTTCACCTTTTTTCACCCCTTGGGCTTTCAGTGCGTTAGAGAACTGGCACACTTGTTTATACAGTTGTTTGTAGGTGAGTTTACTGTCTTCGTCGGGGCTATCGCCTTCCCAAATAATTGCCACTTCATCGCCACGTTCTTGTAGGTGACGGTCAATGCAGTTGGCACTAACGTTGAGTAGGCCATCTTCAAACCATTTAATACTCACGTGGCCAGGGTCATAAGAGGTATTTTTTACCGTGTTGAAGGGTTTGATCCAGTCGAGTAACTCGCTACCGTGTTTTCCCCAAAATTGTTCAGGCTGGGTGATCGACTCTTGATACATCTCTAAGTACTGCTGGTCGTTTAGCAAGCAGCTTTCTGCAATATTTGGCTTAACCGGGTACAGCTTCTGTTCACTCATATTCCTCTCCTTGCTTCCTCGTGATGAGGCGGGACATCGTCTTTGACGTTTTGGATGTGCCTAAGACTGGCACTGACCAAGGTTGTCGACAATTAGACTTTTGGTTAATTATTTGTGAAGAATTGTAAAATACCTTATTAATCAAAATTATCTTTTATGTTGCGAGCTTAAAGTGAGAGGCTGCTCACGGCTTGCGAAGGTCTTGACTGAGAGGACGCTGGTCGGAGTAGTTAAGATAAGGAGGACAAAGTAGCCGCCAGGCTGAAGCAGGGCGGCTAGAGGAGGACGTTTTATTTAGCGCTGGCGTCTTCAGCTGTCAGACTAAGTATCAGTTTGCCGTCAACAATCTTGGCATTCTTAGGTGAAAAGGTAACGAGGTTGGACTCAAAACCCCAGTCGCCTTTACCCCAACGTTTTTCATCGAAGCTGTTAAAGTCGTCACGCCAAGCTAGACTGAACTCACCATTATCTTTGTATTCGTAATATTCCATCCAATCGATTTTTTGATGCAGTGGCAGGCTTTGGGGATTGAATTTACCTACCCAATCGGCGGCGGCAGAAATCCATATGTTACTGCGGTAGCTTTGCGGCGTATTACGCATGTCGCGAACTTGTTTAGAGTTTTCTGCCGTATCATGACGCACTGTTTCGCCGTTTACCTGCCAAATGATGTCATTCGGGGTCCAGATTAGCGTGTACTCCACAAACTCGTTAACTTGAGGTAGCTTATGGATCTTTTCTGAATGGATCCGTTTATTGAGTTTGCCAGTGATCATATTGGTTTGCAGTTGTTCGGGATGTTTGCCAATTACCTCAAAATCAATTTCTCGCCATGGCCGTCCTTCTCCCTGCCAAGATTCGTCGTCATAGGTAAAAAATGAGGACACCACTCCCGGTGCTGAAACTAGCTTCATGCGAGTGACAAATTTGCCGTAAAGTACCTTATCTAAACTAAATACTTCGGCACCAAATAAAGCTTTATCACTGCGGTTTAAAGAGCCAGTTTGGGCAAGAGTATCTTGGTTGGCTGGCTCTGCTATTGCGTTGAAGCATAGCGCGCTACTGAGTACCACAAGTAGGCAGGTTTTTTTCATTACAACATCCGTTAGCTGATTGAGAAGGAGCTCTAATTTAGCTAGCAATGAAAGTGCTTGCTAGTGCTGATAGTGAGTGTTTGCCACTTCTGTGATTTTCCACTAGTTAGCTGAATAGTCCATGAAATGTTTATCGAACTTGCTCTGCGAAATGCTGAATTGTTAAGCGGAGATCTCAGCGGGTATGGCACTAGTGGGGCGCGGGCCAAAGCGTAAACGCAGCTAAATCATGGCGGCGGTAGGTGATAGCACATCAATGACTTGAGCTTGTCTTGAAGACGTCTCGTTAGCGGAATAGATAGGTGGGGTAAAGTTAGGCATAGATCGCTTTAGGTAGAGCAGTTGTGGGGCTCGGGCCAAAGCGCAAACGCAGCTAAATCATGGCGGCGGTAGGTGATAGCACATCAATGACTTGAGCTTGTCTTGATGATGCCTCGATAGCGAAATAGATAGGTGAGGTTAAGCTAGGCAGAGATCGCTTTAGGTAGCGCAGTTGTGGGGCGCGGGCCAAAGCGCAGCCGCAGGTAAATCATGGCGGCAGTAATCGCATCATCAATCGCTTGATGGCGTCCCGATAGTGGAATAGATAGGCTGCGGCAAATATGAGTGAGATCTTGATTGGGGCTGATCCCTACATGATCAACATGCACTTTATCGGCAAACATGCGGCCTACATCAATGAGCGGGTTTAGCAGCCTAAAACCATAGAGTTGTTTGCAATGGCGGTTGATTATTCGTTGGTCGTAGGCAATGTTGTAGCCAACAATGGGGCGGGGGCCAATAAACTGCAGCAGCCGCGGCAACGCTTGTTCGATGGGGCAGCCTTCTTGTAAGTCACTGTGGCGTAAGCGGTGCACTTTAATTGAGTCACCGGCTAGCTTGTGGGTTGGCAGTACTTTTAATTCGAAACTCTGGCTGGCGAGGATCCGGTTTTCCCGAATAAGCACCGCTCCCATTGAAACAATGTCGGCTTGCTTGGTATTTAGGCTGGTGGTTTCTAAATCTAGCGCGACGTATTCCTTTCCTCGATAGGCTTTAAACAGTGGGGCAAACTCACTGTAGCGAAATTTTTGCTGATAGTACAAACGTTGCAGCATTCGCGCCTCTAGTAATCTCGAATGTTGAAATGCAAGGCGAGTAGTTGTTTGAATTTTTTCACTACGTGCAAGCCGTGGCGCAGTAAGTCACGTTGGCTGTGATTGAGCTGGTCGACTTTTAATACATGATAATCTTGTTCGGATTCGGCAGGAAATAGCTGCTGAATACGCAGTTTAAAAAACAATAGCAGCGCTTCGGTGAGGTTGGCCGCAGTATCTTCGTCAAGTACCTTGAGTTTGGCCAGTTGCTCAATACGTTCTAGGGTATTGGTGGGGCTAATGGCTTGCTCTAGTGCCAGCGCACGTATGCCATGAACAATCGGAAAGATGCCGCCTTTTTTAATGTCTAAACCGGCCTGTTTGGATTTAATATTGCCAAATAGCGTCAGCGGCGTATGAAACTTAAGCGCGGGTTGGGCAAAAAAAGCTAGAGTGACACTGCGGTTGGCCATTTGTGCCATGAGATCTTTGCGTAACCTACGTAATAGACTTTTGTTGCCGGCAATGGCGTGGGCATCAAGCACAATGGCGAGATTCATCATGGCATCGCCATGGCCAGTTTCTATCCAGTCGGCAATGGTCTCACTCCACTGACTTTGTTGTTGAACCCATTGAGGATTGTTCACCATGATATTACCGGGGCAGGGTGGGTAACCTAGTTGCAGCAAGTACTGGCTAAATTGCTCTAGTTGTTGTTGTTTTTCTGGCCAGTCGTAGCCATCTTCAATGACTAAGCCATTGTCTTGGTCGGTCTTAACGATCTGTTCGCCGCGTCCTTCACTGCCCATCACCATCAAGCAAATATGGTTGTGGTGCTGGTGAGGAATGCTGAGTTGAAACACTCGGCTGATGATTTGCTCGTTCATGGTGGCTAACAGCTTCATGATGAACAGCGTGCGAATGCCATTGTTACAGAGGTTTTCTACTAATTTATTGAGGGTATGAGCGGCTTCACTGAGTTCTTCGATGGTGGTGGCTCGGGCGATGCGTAACGCCAGCACGTGAGAGTGAGTGGAAAACAGACTTAGCACATGGGCCATTTCTAAAATGCCGATAATCTTTTGCTGTTCCTTCACCACCACTCGTTCAATGTTATTGCGGGTCATTAATAACATGGCGTTAAATAGAAACTCACCTTTATTAACGCTGATTAAATTAAAGTTAGCCAGTTGGCTCACCGGGGTGTCTAAGGACTGCTGTACTAGAACTGCCGCATGCAATAAGTCGGTGCCAGTTAACATGCCAAAGCAGCCATCGTGGTTCACCAGTAATGATTCGAGTTTTTGTTCTCGCATAATCACCGTGGCCTGTTGCAAGGAGGTTTCTCCTTCGATGACGACCGCAGGTTGCACATTTTTTTCGTCGATGGTGGTAAGAATAAATTCGGCTAGGTTTTTGTTGCCCTCACGAGATTCTACTAACTGATGGCGAGTCGCCAAGTCACGTTGAAAGTAGTCACCAAAGTCACTGTTTTCACTGACCAACTGGCGAAAAACTTTGCTGGGAAGGGCATAACATAGGGTTTCTTCTAGCGCTACGTAGTCATGTTTTGCGTAACCGCCAAATTGCGAGCGTACATCAAACCAATCTTCTACAGTGTAATGGGCAAATACTTCGGCATTGTTGTCGGCGCGCTCTTCAACTTGGCCTTTAATCACAATAAATAGATAACTGGCCTGTTCGCCAGCTGTGACGATTTTCTGTTGGCTTTGAAAGTAATGAATATCGAGATTAGTCGAGACCTGTTGACGTTGCTTGGGGTCTAGTTGATCGAACGGTGGGTGCTGAAAATTAAAATCTGTGCTCATCGCGCTACCATCTATGTAAGTGTGTCATTTACCCCTATTTCTCGCGCTATTTTATTTTTGTGTAGTGCGTACTTTTCAAATTGGGTGGATAGATTAGTCACAGTTAAGCATGTTCTTTTTTGCTACCGTAACCTAGACGACTTTAGTCTAAATGGTGCTCTAGCGCCTGTTTATTACGGTAGTGTGGATCACAAGGAAATAAATTCGGAATGCAAATGGTGAGTGAAGGTTGGTTCGTCATCCCTTTGTCTTTAGCTTATTTGGGGCTGTTATTTGTTATTGCTTATTATACCGACCAAAACCTGACAAAACGGCTACGTTGGCAGCCGCTTTTCTATAGTTTATCGATAGCTGTTTACTGTACCTCATGGACATTTTACGGCACCGTTGGCCAAGCCAGTGCTAATTTCTTGTCGTTCATTCCCATTTACCTTGGCCCCATCCTATTGTTTATTTTTGCTTGGCGCTTATTGGCGCGAGTGGTGTTGATTGCCAAGCGAGAACACATTACCAGCATCGCCGACTTTATCGCCGCCCGTTACGGTAAATCCCAGACCCTGGCGGTGGTCATTTCGCTGATCTGCATTGTTGGCATTTTGCCTTATATTGCTCTGCAACTACGCGCCATTGTGATGGGCTTGGACCTATTTGGTGGTGAGGCGATGCGCCAAGCTGTGGGTAAGGGTAGCAGTTCGCAAATCGCCTTGTTTGTGAGCATTGCGCTGGCCATTTTCACCATGTTGTTTGGTACTCGACATATTGACGCCACCGAACATCACCGTGGAGTGATTGTGGCTATCGCCTTTGAGTCGTTGGTTAAGCTGGTGGCGTTTGTTTGTGTGGGCTTATTGGCGGTGGGGTTGTTATGGGATTTGCCGCAGCCAGCCCAGCTTAATGTTCAGCAATCTTTGGTTAGCAAATGGCAAGGGATCAGTCTTGCCGATATTAGTGATTTAGTCGTGGCTACCTTGTTGGCGATGTCGGCGGTATTGTGTTTGCCTCGGCAGTTTCACGTGACGGTAGTGGAAAACAATCAAGTCAACGATCTTAAAGCTGCCCGTTGGCTGTTTCCTGCTTACTTATTGTTATTGGCGATGTTTGTATTGCCGATTGCCTTAGTGGGGGACGCTTTGTTGCCAAGCAATACGCCGGCCGATCACTACGTGATTCAGCTCCCCTTAGCGGTTGGCCAAGAGTGGTTAGGTATGGTGGCCTTTCTGGGGGGGACTTCGGCGGCCAGTGGCATGGTGGTGGTCTCAACCATTGCCTTAGCGATTATGGTGAGTAATGACTTGGTGCTGCCCTTGCTATTGAAGCAAGGCGGCTTAAGTCGGCGTAACTTCGCCCAATTTAGCGAGCTGTTGCTGAATGTACGCCGTACCACTATTTTGGTGATCTTGCTGTTGGCTTGGGGCACCTTTTTGATGTTGGGGCAAATCAATAATTTGGCCGACATTGGTTTCCTTTCTTTTGCCGCGATAGCGCAACTGGCGGTGCCTTTAGTGTTGGGCTTGTATTGGCGCGAAGGTAATCGCACCGGGGTATATGCCGGCTTAGCGGTGGGCATGAGCCTGTGGTTATTTAACCTTATGAATATGACCGATAGCTTGAGTCCGTTGCTGGGCAGTGCTTGGTTAACGGATTGGTTAACCGCGCCTGAGCTGGCTGGACAAAAACTGATCTCCGATGGCAACTGGGGCATTTTGTTGAGCTTGTTAGGTAATCTTACGGCCTACCTATTAGGGTCTAAATTGTCTAGCCCGGCGGTGTCTGAGTGGCTGCAAGCCAGTAACTTTATTGGCCAGAGTAGTAAAAATGACGATGCCGCCGCCCTGTATCATTCTAAGGTGAGTGTAGAAGAGTTACACATGCTGGCTTCGCGCTTCTTAGGCACGCAGCGCATCGGCGAAGCATTCACCAAATACGCGCAATCGCGCGACCTACAACTTAGCCCTAACCAGCAGGCGCCAGTGGCGCTGATTGCCGAAACCGAACGGATGCTGGGCGGGGTATTTGGGGCCTCTTCGGCGCGTTTGGTATTAGGCTCGGCGCTGCAGGGCAAGCAAGTTCAATTGGAAGAGTTTGCCTCGATTGCCGAAGAAGCTTCGGAATTATTGCAGTTTAATAAGCATTTGCTGCAAGGCGCTATTGAACACATCGATCAGGGGATCGCGATAGTCGACCGTGAGTTAAAACTGGTGTCGTGGAACCGCCGCTATACCGAGTTATTTGAATTCCCCAAAGGTTTGATCGTAGTTGGACGCCCCATTGAAGAGGTGATCCGCCATAATGCGGTGAATGGTTTATGTGGCCCCGGCGATATCGACGAGCTGGTGGCTCGTCGGGTTGAGCATCTGCATCGCGGTAATAGCCATACCTCATCAAGGATCCGCCGTGATGGTCGGGTGATTCAAGTGCAGGGTAACCCCATGCCCAACGGTGGTTATGTGATGACTTTCAGTGACATTACCACCTTCCGCCAAGCTGAAGACATGTTAAAACAAGCTAATGAAATCCTTGAAGCGAGAGTGGCTCAGCGAACCCAGCAATTGTCGTCGATTAACCAGCAATTGGTGCAGGCCACTCACGCGGCTGAGCAGGCTAACCAGTCTAAAACTCGCTTCTTAGCGGCGGTAAGCCACGATTTAATGCAGCCCTTAAATGCGGCCAAGTTATTTACCGGTTCGTTATTGGAAATTAATTTGGATAAAGAGGCGAAGTTCCTCGCCTCTAGCATTGACCAATCGTTGTTTTCTGCAGAAGAAATTATCAGTGATTTGCTGGATATTTCACGGCTTGAATCTGGCCGAGTGGTGGTGAGCAACGAGCAGTTTGAGATAGGCCATCTACTGGATCATATTCATGCAGAGTTTATCCCCTTGGCTCAACAGCAAAAGGTGGAGTTAAAGCTATATACCAGTAAATATACGGTGCGCAGTGACAGCAAATTGCTACGGCGTATTTTGCAGAATTTCCTCACCAATGCTTTGCGTTACAACCCAAATGGCAAGGTTTTGTTGGGCAGTCGTCGTCGTGGTAATAGCTTACGTTTGGAAGTGTGGGACAATGGTCCTGGCATTGAAGAGAGCAAACAGCAGCAAATCTTCGAAGAGTTTCAGCAATTACATAAATCGGGGCGAGCGCGTGAAGAGGGGCTAGGGCTAGGTTTAGCCATTGCTCAGGGCTTTGCCGAGCTGCTAGAACTGCCGATAGGTGTTGAGTCTACGGTGGGCAAAGGCTCGGTATTTTATGTCACGGTGCCGATTGTGGAAGCCAGCAAAGTGCAGCGAACTAAAGCCAAAGAAGGCATCGAGATTAGCACGACCCAAGGGGCCAAAGTGCTGTGTATCGACAACGAACCGGCGATCCTTTCAGGAATGGAGCAGCTATTAAGCCGTTGGGGCTATGAAGTGATTTGTTGTGAAGACGCCGATACCGCTGAAGAAGTAGTAGATGGTGGCTGGATACCGGAGTTGATTTTAAGTGACTACCACTTGGACTACGATAAAACCGGCTTAGATGCACTGCAAAGTTTGATTCATCGGCGTAAACTTCGCTGCCATGGCATTGTGATTAGCGCCGACAGACAAGCCGATTTAATTGATAAGGTGAGGGCGCAGGGCTTTGCTTATTTAAGTAAGCCACTACGACCGTTGCGCTTGAAAAAGCTATGCCAGCAATTGTTGAATAGCCATAAAGGGGCGAATGACTGGTTGAAGGCCAGCTCATAGTGTGTGATTCATCGTATTTTAAATAATAGAGGTCTAATGACGAAGATTTATGGAATTTGTGGTTTTATTGGGGCAGGGAAAACCACCTATGCTAAACAGCTCGCCGACACCACCGCGGCTTTTGTTTGGTCACCCGATGAATGGATGATACCGTTATTTGGTGAGCATATGCCTCGGGAGCTGTTCGATCAGCGCTTAAACTCTGTGACGGATTTATTTAAGCAAGCTACCTTGCAGCTGAGTGCGATTGGTGTGCCGGTTATCTTTGATTTTGGTTTTTGGCAGAAAGCCAAACGAGATGAATTTCGCCAATGGGCGCTGGCACATCAACTAGACTTAGAGATGCATTATTTAAATGTGCCTTATTCGGTATGCAAGCAGCGCGCTCTACAACGTAATGCGGAAATTACTGGGCAGCAAGCCTACCAAATGACTGAGGACATGCTTGAGTTATTTTGGTCTAGGTTTGAGGTGCCAAAAGTTGAAGAGCAACTGCTTTGGGTTGAGCCTTAGCCTTGCTAGGCGACTGCAGCAAATAAGCTGTAGTCACCAATTTAACTGGGCTTGTTGTGATTAACCGAAGCGCGAATTATGCTCGTGCAGTTTATTTAACTCATCAATAGTTTCAGCTACTTGAGTCGCTCCTTGTTCAATGGTTTGCATTAATTGCCCAGCTTCAGTGGATAGCTCTAAGGCTTTACTGGCTTGAGCTTGGCATTTAGCAATTAAGTTTACCGCCACATTGGTACCGCCAGCGTTGTCGGCGACCACCCGGCTAACTTCATCGGTGGTGCGGTTGGTACGAGCAGAGAGTTCTCTTACTTCATCGGCGACGACGGCAAACCCTCGACCCTGTTCCCCAGCCCGCGCGGCCTCAATCGCGGCATTCAAAGCCAATAGGTTGGTTTGTTCGGCAATGCCGCTAATGCTATTGAGTAGCGCACTGATTTTTTGTGAGTTTTCATCTAAGGAGGCGATAGCATTAGTCGCCTCTTGCATTTGCTCTGCCAGAGTTTGCATGGTTTCGATGGTGTTATCGATAATCTGGCCACCTTGATTGGTCTGCTCGCGAGTTTGGTTAGATACTCCATAGGCTACGTCTGCTGCGCTGGACACGGCTTGTTCTTGGTCGACTTTATCGGTGATGTTAGTGGCAAACTTCACGACTTTATACAGTTCACCGCGATCATTATGTACTGGGTTATAAGAGGCTTCTAACCAAATGGTATGGCCGTGTTTGTCTATGCGCTTGAAACGGTCACTGACATATTGGCCTCTGGCTAATTGCTGCCAAAATTGTTGGTATTCTGGTGAAGAGCTTTCCGCCTCTTCACAAAATATGCGGTGATGTTGGCCAACAATTTCATCCAGCTTATAGCCCATGACTCTCAGAAAGTTATCATTGGCCTTTAGGATGATTCCTTCTAGGGTAAATTCAATGGTGGCAGTTGAACGCACCAAGGCCTTCATCATATCTTCGTGTTCGCGAGAGGATTGAATGGTGCGAGTCAGCTCAGAAGCAAATACCGTGTAGTGTAATAACTGGCTGTTAATATCGAAAATAGGCTGAATAATCGCGCGTAGCCATGCTACTGAGCCATCCCCTTTTACCAGCTCAAAGGCGCCATTCCAGTGTTTGGCGTGGGCAATGGTATCTTTCATGCGCAGAAAGTGGTTGGTATTTCTAGCTTTTTCTGGCACCAGCTGAGTAATATGTTTGGCTTGAACGTCGGTGAGACTTAGGCCAAGTTCTTGCTCAAAAATCAGGTTTACGGATGAGACTTTGGCTTGAGCGTCTAGGGTCATTCTTATCATGTCACTGTCTAAGCTATCTCTGGCTTGTCGAAGAGTATGTAGCTCTTCTTGTAAGCGTTGGTTTTCTTGTTTTAATGACTTCGATAAGAACATGGGCTCTCCTGAACATAGGGTTGTCAGTATTTAAACTGTAGACGAATATGGCTTGCTTAGTGAACTCGCTCAGCTTTAACCGCAGAGTTTGTGAACTCGCTTAAGTAGAATCTTTATGAGCGCAGCTTACATTTTTGTTTCAAAATCTTAGGATGGTTTTTCAAAGCTCGAGTTAACTACGTTGCTTGGCGCTGTTTCGATCTCATCTTTTATGAGTTTATGCCTGTTAGTTATCGGCGAATATCTTGTCATTGGCCGCTACTAAAGAATGCCACGAGATGATCAATCAAGGCTCGCACTGCCGGTGGTTGGTATTTACGCGAAGAATATAGCGCATAAATGTTCATGGTTTTGGCTTGCCATTGGGGTAATAGCTGGACCAGCTCTCCTCGTTGTAAGATTTCACTCACTAAGTAGGTGGGCTGCAAAGCCACTCCCATTCCTTGTAAGGCTGCGCTCAGTAGCACCGTCGCCTCATTCGCGCTAAAGGCGCAGTTTTCCGCCACCGAACGATGTTGTTGTTGGTAAGTGAAATGCCAAACATGTTGTTAAAAGTTTTTATAGCCTAAGCATTGCTGGCGGCTCAAATCGGCCAGTTTGGTAATGGCGGGTGCCTTGGCTAAATAACTGGGTGAGGCAACCAGAACTGAATCACATTGGGCAATTTCGCTTAGCTAAAGGCTCGTTGTGGGTTGCTAAATCGTTGGCTTGCAGTCTCTGAGATACTAGCGTCCATGCGTTTCTACGATGCCATTATGGCGGTATTAGGTCATGCCGAAGGGCTAGTAGATGAAAAGGGGCGTTGTTTATATCTGATTGAAAATGGGGTATTGGTTTAACCAAGCCTATAAATGGTGAAGCCGCGACTCATGGCAATGGCATGATCATTGGCTTTAAGGTGAGTAGTCCAGAGTTGGTAGATGCCTGGCACGCCGCAGGGCTCGTGCATGGCGGAACGGCTTATAAAGAGCCGCCGGGAATTCGAGCCAGTGCGAGTCGAAGCCTTTATTTAGCTTACTTAAGAGCTCCTGCCGGTAACAAACTTTGCGCCACTCACTTTGTTACCAATTAAGTGAGCGACAAATAAACAGCCCACCAGGGTGGGCTTTGTTGTTGGCCTAGATTTCGTGATCTTCTGGGCTGGGTTCTAGCTCTAATTGTTGCAGTGCAATAACCGCTTGAGTGCGGTTTTTAACGTTTAGTTTACGGAAGATGGCGGTGACATGCGCCTTAATAGTGGCTTCAGACACATTCAGTTCATAGGCGATTTGCTTGTTGAGCAAACCTTCGTTGAGCATCACTAGCACTTTATATTGCTGCGGGGTTAGGCTAGCTAGGCGCTCAGCTAAAGGATCTTCCCCGACTTGCTGGCTAAAGCTAATGCCTTCTGGAAACCAGTCATCCCCCTCAATGATGTGCTGAATGGCCGCCACCAGTTTTTGTAAAGGGGTGGACTTGGGGATGAACCCGGTGGCGCCAAGTTGCTTGGCCTTTTGTACCACGGTGGCTTCTTCGCTGGCCGAAATAACCACGATAGGCAGTTCTGGATATTGGCCATGTAAGTGGGTAAATGCCGAGAAGCCATTGGCTCCCGGCATTTTCAGATCCAGTAGCAGCAAATCCGGTTCGCGCTGCTGTTCTAAAAGTTGTAGTAGGTCGTTAACATTCTCGGCTTCTTGCAGCTGAGCATCGGGTACGGCTGTATGAACAGCCTGCTGAAGAGCACTACGAAACAAGGGGTGGTCATCAGCAATAATGATCTTGTAGGAGTCTTCCATAATGCGGTTATTCTGCCTTTTTTTTGAACATAGCACCAAGCACCGCTGGATTCAATTTAGTTAATTGTTAACTGTGAAGGCCGAGCAAAGTTCCCATTCCCAGTAAGCTAGTACCACTGAATCGATTGACCCATTGTTGGTAGTGTTGCAGCTTAACTTGTACTCGGTGGTGAGATAAAACCTTCAGCAAAACCCCCATAGTATTGCGGTTTCTAGCAATAGTGCCGCCGCCAAAATAAGCTTCTCGCTGAGCAGGGTTTCTTGGCCAATAAACTGACTAAATACACTCACCACAAAGACTAAAATTTTGGGATTAAGTAGATTGCAGGCAAGCCCGCTTAACACCACGTTCTTACCGCGCTTGGGCTGACTTTGAGCGCCAAATTCAATCGTGCGAGCGCCTGAGAATAGGGTTTTTAAACCGATAAAAATGAGGAAGCCAGCGCCACTCCAACGGAGTAATTCAAATAACAAGGGGGATTGTTTGAGCAGTAAAGATAAACCGCCCACCGCAAAGCTAATATGCAGGCTAAAGCCCAGTAATACGCCGAGCACACATAGAGCCGCCTGACGCGAATTATTGCTGGCATGGCGTAGTACCAGCACCATATCGGGGCCGGGACTTAACATGCCCAATAAGTTAATTAATAGCAGTGCGCTTAATGCTTCTAACACTGTTTATTCCTTGTATGTAAATCAAGAACCAAAGCGGCGCTAGTGTAGGAGTAATTGAGAAACGGTTAAATGGAATTTAAGTTGTTTTAAGTATTCCAAATTGGAATTACTTGTTTGTAATTGGATTCAAAAAAGAGCCTTGCCAATCCAGCTAAATATATTGATATGGTTTAATTATCTAGAAATGTCAGAGGCTTAGACTGTTGGTTAAAAAGTGGCGTGGGCTCAGGTCATATAATACTTAGAGTTTGGCTTATCTGATGAGCTACACAATGGGCTAAGGATTTAAGTACTTGTCGAGGAGTTTTTGGTGGTCACCATTGCTTTTAAGTCTGTCTAAGGCTGCTTGCCAACGTTGAACTTCGTCGTCGGGTAAGCTTTTGTTAGCAGCAAGGTACAGTTCAGACTTAAATATCAACAGTGGGATTTTTTCTAAGGTAGAGCTATCGATATTCAGTTTATCGAGGTTATACATTACGCCTAAGTCGCTGTCGCTGATGGCAACATCGAATCTGCCGATACTTAGCATTTTGTAAATTTGCATGCTGCTGGTGGCGGTACTGTCTAAGTTGTTAAATCCGAGTTTGCGCAACCGCTGAACAATGATGCCTGCATGCCGAGTTCCTACGCGGTCTAAGCGTTTTAAGTCCTCTAGAGTATCGGTTTTTATGTTGCTGTCTTTTCGCTTATAAAAATATACTTCGGTTTCCACCAGAGGGCCTATCCACTTATATTTATCTTCCCTGTCTGGAGTTCTAAATAACGAGAACATCAAGGTATTTGGGCGGGAGGCTAGCACCCGGGTGGTGCGCATGCTGGGTAGTATGTTGATGGGATAGTTGCTATTCATTACCGCCATCATTTGCTGGACTAGTTCAACGGAGAAGCCTTTTAGTTGGCCGTCTTCTTGGTAGTTAAAAGGAGGCCATTGTTCGGTTACCAACAAGATATTTTGTTGGGGTGGGGAGGCAAGGCTGAGGGCGCTAGAGCAAACCAAGATTATTGGTAACAGCAATAGGCGTATTATCGCGACAATTATTTTCATAGTCATGGCTTATTGTTTATCTACTTTAACATTTAGTCAAACTACCAAATTAATTATAAGCAAAGTTGTCATTGATGCGAGTCTCAGAATGTTTGGCTAAGCGCAAAGACTAGTAATATAGCTGTCTGGTGGGCTAATTCAGTTTAGTCTTGGTCAACAGGGTAGGGACAATGTTGACAATTGTTGTTGCAGCAGTAGCCGCGTTTAAGGTGATACCAAGCGGTTAATTGTTCGCTCTTTGGGTGGTAGTCGATGTATTCCAGCAAACCTTGCTTGGCTGAACTTTGCGTGCGGTACAAGGCCGCCTTAGCGAGAACTTCTGTATGCGGTTTGCTGGCAATTAATCGTTCTAGTTGAGCCGCCACTCGTTTGCTTAAACAGCGTTGGCAATAACAAGCCCCACTATTTGAGCTCGAATCCAGTGGTAACAGTGCAGGCATGTCCATGCACCAGCATTGCCGGTTGGCGCTGCAGCTAAAAGTTATACCGCATTCTGGACAAGTGCGAGAGTGTTGTTGATTGTCTGTCATTACTGTTGCCTAAGGAGGAGCGGGTTTGGCTCTAGCTTAAGTGATATTGGACCAAGCTGCCAACGAGCCGAATAAGCTTAGGTCATCGCTTGATGAATTTGTTGGCGAAACCAACTGTGGGCCGGATCGTGATGATTACGATGGTGCCAAATTAGCGAATATTCAAAGGTTTCGCTATTAAAGGGCAGTTCAACAATGGCTAAGGGGCGTTGTTGTACCAATAACTGAGCAATCTTCTTTGGCAAGGTCAGAATAAAACGTGTTTCACACAGCACTTGAATGGTGGCGTGATAGGACGAGGATTTAAATTGGATCTGACGCTGTAAACCTTGGCTGTGTAGGTAGTGGTCTATCTGTGAGTTTTTATCTGCCCCTGTTGTGACAATGGCGTGGGGATAGCGACAATAGTCTATGGCACTCGCCTGGCTGTTGATTAAATACGGATGTTGTTGGTGCATCAAACATACCAGTTTGTCGGTGCCTAAAGCGCTGGCATGTAGCTCGGTACTGTCTTTGGGAGGCAAGGTCATGCCTAAATCTACTTCGCCACTATGCAGCAATCGATAAGTGGTGTGATCCCAGTTGCATAGCTCAATGTTTAGTTGAGGTGCTTGTTGGTAAATGTCGCCAATCACCTTAGGCAGTAGGTGTTCACTCACGTAGTCGGAAGTAGCAATGGTAAAGGTGCGCTGACAAAGGCTGGGTTCAAAACTTTGTTGATGTAATAGACTTTCTACAGCATCCAATAATGGAGCAACTTGGGCTTTCAACTCTAGGCCTTTGGGGGTGGCTTGCAAGCTACCTTGAACTCTTACCAATAGCGGATCACCAAATACTTCGCGCAATTTGGCTAGGTGTTTGCTCATGGCCGATTGGCTTAAATGCATTTTTTCAGCGGCCCGAGTAACGTTTTGCTCCTGCAATAAATAGTAGAGGGCGCTGAGTAGATTTAGGTTGATTTTTCCCAGTTGCATAATGTGCTCGTGTGTAGACTTGTGCTTAGCTTACTTGGCTGTGAGCGCGCTGTATAGTTTGAATATCTCCGCTATTGATAAGTGTATGATTTAAATTTGCTTTATGGGCATTTATAACGTTTTCTCGTGGCCAAATGTAGATATTTCTTCATCTTGATTCATCCGCTTTTGATAAGTTTCGCTTAGCTCTCGAAAGTGAATTTTGGTAATGGTAAAACAAAAAAAAGTAATCTTTTGCTAATTTGCTGTGCCGCTATGATGAAATCGCTTACACAAGGTTTAATCAAGATGGACTTAAGGCGAAATAGCAATGCTTTCATATAAAAAATTATCTATTACTCAATTGATATTCGGCACATTTTCCTTGTTATGTTTGGTATTGCTGGTGATGGGGTTAGTGGCGTGGAAGCAAATGCAGAAAGCCGAAGCCACCATGGCCGATGTGACCGAGCAAGCTTTTCCTTTAATGGAGCACGCTAGCCAGCTATCGCGCAGTTTAACCGCGGTGGAGCGAGTACTCAATAATGCGATTCAAGAGCGCGATTTGCAGCGAGTTGAAACTTGGCTTGCCAGTTATCAGCAACGAGTACAGGAATATCAACAAACCGAAGCCGAAATGGCCACCTGGTTAAGCAATAATGGCGTAAAAAGCGAGCGTTTTTCGCTAGTTCAGCAACAAAACCAGTTGTTATTTCAGGATGCAGAAAAGCTTTTAGATCTGCATCAACTGGTTTTAGAAAGCGACAAGGTTTTAGCCGAGCGTACTGCAAGCTTTCAAGGTATTTCTTTGCGAATTAACCTGTTGTTGGGGCAGCTATTTGATGAAGACGACCCTAGCGTACTTCGGCTAATGTTAGAGGCAGTGGGTAACGATTTATCGACTATGCAGGTTGCCACGATTAACGTACTTAATTCTAGCGATCCCAATCAAGTCGCCGACGTGATTAAGAGTAATCGCGAAATGAAAGAGTATGTCAATGAAGACTTTAGTGAGTTTGCTCAAGCTAAGGAATTAGTGGGAGGCAAAAATAGCAATAAGGGCGAGCATGAGCTGGTGGCTCAGGTTCCATGGTTAGTTAATGAAGTCACCAGTGATGGGGGCTTATTGGGGGAATACCAGCGTCATTTAACAACTTTGCAGCAATTAATGGCACTGAAGGAAGCGATTACCGAGCAATTGCAAACAGTGAATAATAACCTGAATCAACTGACCCAAGAGAGTCAACAGTCCACGGGGCAGCAAATTACCCAAGCTTCGGCTAGCATTTTGACGATGATCAGCAGCGGTGCAGTGGTGATTCCTCTTAGTATTATTTTTTGTTTCGTGATGGGCTTGAGCATTCAACGTTTGATTAAGGCGCCACTGAAACAGCTTATCATTACGTTAAAACGTTTGGCTGAAGGTGATTTAAGCCAACCTTGCCAATATCAAAGTGGTAACGAATTTGGCATGTTGAGCAAACAACTTAATCAGGTTATTGCCCAGCAACGCAATACTGTGACTATGTTGCGTAATAAGAGCGAAACCTTGGGGCAAGCCTCGTCGGTTAATCGCCAGCACGGTAAAGACATTATGAAGCAGTTGGACGAACAGCGTAGTCAATGTATTACGGTATCGGCAGCGATGACAGAGATGGAACAGGCGATTCAAGATGTAGCCCGTCGCGCCGAATCGGCCGCTCAAGGCATGCGTGATATAAGCAATACCACTCAAGATGGTGTGCAGTTGGCAGAGCAAGCACTTGCGAATAACCAAAGTCTTTCCGCCAACATTGCCAGCTCTACCGAGCGAGTGAAAAGTGTGAGTGAAAGTAGCAAGGCGATCTTTAGCATATTAGAAGTGATTGACGGCATTACTCAGCAAACTAACTTGCTGGCGTTAAATGCAGCCATTGAAGCGGCGCGAGCCGGTGAGCAGGGACGTGGTTTTGCGGTAGTAGCGGACGAAGTTCGCCAGTTGGCTCAGCGTACTGCATCATCCACCACAGAAATTCAAAATATGATTGGTGGCTTGCAACAAGACACCGAACTGGCAGTGAATGAGATTGAGCAGTGTAACCATAGCATGCAGTTGAACGCAGAAAATGTGCGCGCGATTAACCAGCAAATTGTTGAAATTAACCAGCACATCGAGCGCTTGTCTTTATTGAATGAAGAGATCAGCGTGGCAACCAGTCAACAGCAGACCACCAGTGAAGATGTTTCTTGCAGTATGGAGACCATATCTACTGCGGCGCAGAATAACTTAGCGGTGGTGACCGAGCTCAACCGATTAAGTGATGACTTAGAGTCGGTGGCTCAAGAGCAGGTTAACTTGGTTAACGGCTTTAAATTTGCCTAAAGCCTTGGTTAAATCGTACAACCATACAACGCCACCCTAGGGTGGCGTTGTTGCTGTTATAAACCGTTAAGCAGTAAATGAGCGTTAAAGGCTTCGGCATTCATAAAGCCGGTAATCCGCGCTTGCTGCAGTTCTTCACCTTGCTGGTCAAATAGCAGTAAGGTGGGCAGCCCTAATACCTGATAATGACTAAGCAACTTAATCGCGGTAGCGTTTGTTTGGGTGACATCGGCTTGAATCAGTACCATTTGTTGTAACTTAGCGGCCACTTCAGGTGCCTGAAAGGTTTCTTTTTCAAAGGCCTTACAAGCGGTACACCAATCTGCGTAGAAGTCGACTAAGGCGGGTTTCCCTTGGGCGGCAGCCAATGCCAATTGTTGTTGCATTTGCTCTAGGTTGGCGACTTGAATAAATTCTCCCTGAGCTTGCTGGGCCGGCGGATTTAACCACGGTAGCGCAGCCCAAGCCAAGCTTATAGCCATCACGGCAAGCAGTAGCAACTGGCGTAGCGTTTGCCATGCGCTTAATTGGCTGAGGCGGTTTTGGTGATAGTAGTAGCCAGCGCTGCCTAGGATTAAGGCTAGCCAAAGCAGGCGAATTACCGACTCGGCCAAGAAGCGCTCTAGCATCACAATGGCGACGGCCAATAACATTATCCCGAAAAAGCTTTTTATATGCACCATCCACATGCCAGCCTTGGGTAAGAGTTTGCCACCACTGGCACCTAGTATAAGTAAAGGAAGCCCCATGCCTAGACTGAGGCTGTATAAGGTTAGGCCGCCCAATGCTAGGTCGCCACTTTGCGCCACATAGATAAGCACCCCAGACAAGGGGGCTGCGGTGCAGGGCGAGGCCACTAGGCCGGAAATCATCCCCATAATGGCCGCACCAGAGACCGAGCCAGCTTGCTGGTTATTGCTCAAATTATTGAGTTTTTGCTGCAGGCTATTAGGGAGCTGTAGGTTATATAAGCCAAACATCGACAGGGCTAGGGCCACAAACAAGAGTGCTAAGCTGCCTAAAATTGCCGGATGCTGTAAGGCCGCCTGAAATTGTAAACCGGCACTAGCCACTACTAATCCCAAGGCGCTAAACGTCACTGCCATACCTTGCACATAGGCTAGAGATAAAGCAAACGCGCGTTTTCCGCTAAGTTGTTGGCCTGCTCCTACGATAATACCGGTGAGGATCGGGTACATGGGAAACACGCAGGGAGTAAATGCTAAACCCAGCCCTAGGACAAAAAATAGTAGTATGTTTAGCCATAGTTGATTATTGGTTAGCCGTTCGGCCAATACCCACTGCTGACTGCTGGGAATCGGCTGTTGCTGGGGCGCGAGTGTTGCTGGCTCTTCAGGCTCGGCGGCGGCTTGCTCTACTGTTGTACTAAGGTAGACCGGCTTTTGCTGAGGGGGATAACACAAACCCGCCTTGGCGCAACCTTGATAGCTGACTTGAATATCACTGGCCTGTGTGAGTTGTTGCAGCGGCACGCTAAACGACACATCTTGAGGATAGATTTGCACTTCACCAAAATAAGGGTCGTTGTAGCCAATGCTTGGCGGTAAATATTGGGTTAGCTCCAGCTCTTGGCCATCAAGCTTGAGTTGCATCTGTGCTTGATACAAATAGTAATCGGCTGCCACCCGCCAACTCAAATGCAAAGCACCATCTTGTTCAAGGAAGTTGAATTCGAAAGCCTGATCGACGGGTAAGAATTGCTCCGAATTGCTACTGGGTTGGTTGCTATTTAGTCCAGGCAATTGCTCCAATAGGTTGTTTGCAAATACCGACAGGCTCCAACTGAGCGCGAATACTACAGTAAAAAATCGTTTAGCCATTTCAGGTAGTCACTCGCTCCTTGTTCTATAGGTAGTGCGATAAATTCAGGGCAGTCATATGGGTGCTGCTGCTTAAAATCACATTGTAAAGCATGTAAATTGCGCAAATTGGTTTTAATTTGCAACTGTACCTCGTTGCAGGACTCTATTTTTCCTTGCCAACAATAGATAGACCTGAGCTGCGGCAAAATACTAACACAGGCCGCCAGTTTTTTAATCACTACTTGTTGGGCAAACTGTTCGGCAGAATCTAAATCACTAAAGGTGGTGAGGACTAAATAACAGGCGTTTTGCATGAGTATCTCCTTATTACTGCGGCTAGAGTTCAGTGTAGAAAGTCTGGCTAAAACTGCGAGCCAAAAGCTTTTTACCTATATTGACTAAGCCCTTTAAATTTGCACCCTGTGCCCCCATCTTTTAGGCTTAAGCGAGAAGCTGTACAGTTGCTTCTTCACGACCAAGAGGAACTACGCCTTGTTTTTATATATATTTTTGTTGTTTGCAGGCCTGTCGTACGCCGAGATCTATGTGTTGATCCAAGTTGGCAGCCAAGTCGGCGCACTAAGCGCGATTGCCCTAACGATTCTGACCGCATTAGTTGGCGCATCTTTAGTGCGCAGCCAGGGCTTGCAAACGGCCTTTGAAGCTCGCTCGGCAATGGAGCGGGGAGAAACACCGGCGCAGCAAATGATTGAAGGATTAATGCTAGTGGTGGCAGGAGCCATGCTGGTAATGCCGGGCTTTATTACCGACTTTTTCGGATTACTGATCTTACTGCCACCACTACGCGCCTTGCTGGCCGCAAAAGTGCTTAAGTCGCAGGCTTTAAAAATGCAATCGGTACGTTTTCAAACCCGTGGCCAAGGGCAAGTAAAAGATGCCAATCCGCCTAAACATGATGATGATACTCAGTCGGGTAAAACCATAGAAGGTGAGTTTGAAAGGAAAGATGATTAAAAAAGAAGGGCGTTTCGCCCTTCTTTTTTTCTTGGTATACGAGCTTAGTGCTTGTTAGTCACCACACGAGGATTAGACCCCAAGGTGGTGGATAAGAAAAGATCAAACTCTTCAGAATGAAGGTGTGCCTCTGCTTCTTCTACGCTGCCATTAAAAGGTAGGTAGACAGTTTTTTCTTTGCTTAAAAGACCGCTCAAACGCTCAAATGCAATATAAATTTGTTGCATGGTTTAATTCTCCCACTGTAACGCTAGACTGGCGCAGCTACTTGTTGCTTATATGTTGCAAGTTTGTTGCTATCTTCATCTAGTACGACCAGTGTTTGTGATCCTGCTCAAAATTTTGTCGCGTTTCAAGTGTTTTTTGTAAAATTTGCTACTGAAAATGTTTTCAAGTTGATGTGGGTGAAATTTTTGAGACAAAAAACCAAAAAAAAATGCCATTTAGCCCTTGTGTGAAGATTTAACGCCCCCATCTTATTTTCAACATTAAAGCTTTGTAGCCCTTGGCTACATATTTTCAGACAAAACACGATTGTTTTATTTAAGGAGAGATAGCAATGAACATCCGTCCGTTGCATGACCGCGTTATCATCAAACGTAAAGACCAAGAAAGCAAATCAGCTGGTGGCATCGTGCTAACTGGCTCAGCTGCTGAAAAATCGACTCGTGGCGAAGTGCTAGCCGTAGGTAAAGGTCGTCTACTTGACAATGGTGAAGTCCAAGCCCTAGACGTGAAAGTAGGTGACACCGTTGTATTCAACGAAGGTTACGGCGTTAAAACTGAAAAAGTTGATGGCGAAGAAGTACTGATTATGTCTGAGTCAGACATTCTCGCGATTGTAGAATAATCTCCCTTTTTTCTCGTTAAGAAAAAGCTGAACAAATTTAGGAAATAAATCATGGCAGCAAAAGACGTATTATTTGGAAATGATTCACGCAGCAAAATGCTTGCTGGTGTAAACGTATTAGCAGATGCAGTTAAAGTAACTTTAGGCCCTAAAGGTCGTAACGTTGTATTAGACAAATCATTTGGTGCACCTACCATCACTAAAGATGGTGTTTCTGTAGCGAAAGAAATCGAACTTGAAGACAAGTTCGAAAACATGGGCGCTCAAATGGTGAAAGAAGTAGCTTCTCAAGCCAACGACGCTGCAGGTGACGGTACTACTACTGCCACTGTACTTGCTCAAGCCATTGTAAACGAAGGCCTTAAAGCAGTTGCTGCAGGCATGAATCCAATGGATCTAAAACGCGGTATCGACAAAGCGGTTGTGGCTGCAGTAGAAGAGCTAAAAGGTTTATCTGCTCCTTGTGCCGACACTAAAGCGATTGCTCAAGTAGGTACAATTTCAGCCAATGCTGATGCCACTGTGGGCAACATCATCGCTGAAGCTATGGAAAAAGTAGGTAAAGAAGGCGTTATTACCGTTGAAGAAGGCCAAGCGCTAACTGACGAGCTAGACGTAGTTGAAGGCATGCAGTTTGACCGCGGTTACCTATCTCCTTACTTCATTAATAACCAAGAGAATGGCACGGTTGAATTAGACAATCCTTTCATCCTTTTGGCTGACAAAAAAATCTCTAACATTCGCGAATTGCTACCTTTACTAGAAGCACTAGCTAAAGCGGGTAAACCATTATTGATTATTGCTGAAGACGTTGAAGGCGAAGCCCTAGCAACATTAGTAGTAAACAACATGCGCGGTATTGTTAAAGTGTCTGCGGTTAAAGCGCCTGGTTTTGGTGACCGTCGTAAAGCGATGTTGCAAGACATTGCTATTTTGACCAACGGTACTGTTATTTCTGAAGAAGTAGGTTTAGAGCTAGAAAAAGCCACTCTAGAAGATCTAGGTAGCGCTAAGCGTGTTGTTATCTCTAAAGACAATACCACCATCATTGATGGCGTAGGTGAAGAAGCGGCAATTCAAGGTCGTGTTAGCCAAATCCGTCAACAAATCGAAGAAACTTCTTCTGATTATGACAAAGAAAAACTTCAAGAGCGCGTGGCTAAATTAGCTGGCGGTGTAGCGGTAATTAAAGTGGGTGCTGCTACTGAAGTTGAAATGAAAGAGAAAAAAGACCGCGTAGAAGATGCGCTACATGCAACTCGCGCCGCTGTTGAAGAAGGCGTAGTGGCCGGTGGTGGTGTTGCTCTAGTTCGCGCCGCGGCCAAAGTTGCTGAGCTAACCGGTGACAACGAAGATCAAAACGTAGGTATTCGCCTAGCTCTTCGCGCCATGGAAGCACCACTTCGCCAAATCGTAACTAACGCAGGTGATGAAGCCTCTGTTGTTGCTAACAAAGTGAAAGAAGGCGAAGGCAACTTCGGTTACAACGCTGGTACCGGTGTTTACGGTGATATGCTAGAGATGGGTATTCTTGACCCAACTAAAGTAACTCGTTCAGCCCTACAATTTGCTGGTTCTGTTGCCGGTCTAATGATTACTACCGAGTGTATGATCACAGACAAGCCAGAAGATAGCGCTGGTGCCCCTGATATGGGTGGCATGGGCGGAATGGGTGGCATGGGCGGTATGGGCGGCATGATGTAAGCCTCGCTCCTGCGATTCATAGAAACTCATACAGTTTCAATAAACCCGCAAAGCTTAGCTTTGCGGGTTTTTTTGTCGCTAAATTTTATATTGTTAGTACGGCATGGCCAGTTGAGCGTTTAGAATGAGAGGCTTAGTTAAAACGCGTATGAGAGTTTTAACATAGGTCCCCAGAAGCGATACACCACATCCAGTTCTGTGTGCTCTGTTTGGTAGTCTACGCCAATTTGGTAATAGCTGAATGAGCCGGTAAGTTTGAGTTGATCTATGAGTCTGTATTTGGCGCCAATTTCAAGTTCGGCCATCCAGCCGGTGATGTCATTTACTTTTAAATAGAAAGCATGGGCGTGGCTTTTTAGGGACAAGCGGTCGGTGAGCTGATGACTAACCTCTAAACCTACATTGGGGAGTGGCGCGGTTACCGCACTAAATACGCTTTCATTTGCGTAAGGTGGCTGTTCGGATGCTTCTATGGCTATTTCTCCAGCAAAACCTAAACCGAGTTTGGTGATATGAAAGCCAGCAAGAAAGTAGGCGTCGAATGAGCTGGAGTGATAAAAACGATAACCGTAACCCACTCTTACTATGTCAACATCTAAGCGAGTCTCTAGGCTAGCTCCGGCTTGAAGTTGGTAAGTTTGGCCGTCTATTTTTAGTGAAAAAGGTTGGCTTAAGGCTTGTTGAAGACCGTCGCGATGTAAACGCCGCCAATCGGTGTAAATCAGGTGCTTAGGTTTTACGTGGTATTCAAGATTAATATAGGGCAGCGTTTGGTTGGCTGGAAGGTTTAACTCTGATTCGAAATTTAAATCGAATTTATGGTTGCCATAGTTTTCATAAACGCTGATGTCGGTCGAAGTATCGGAAAAGAAAGCCCCACCTCTATTTCCCACTGCTGTGCTGACAGTTGCGGGCAACTGAACAGCCACAAACTGGCTAAAGCGAAGCTATTGACTACGCTTCGAGACAATACCCATCCCATGAGCTTTCCTTGATTCAACGGATACTTAGTATGCTAGTAGTTATGCTTATTGCTGCCAAGATAAAGTTAAATAGAGGGGGCGCGACACTGAACAGCGATGGCGACTTGGCTGATTATTTTTGAGCCCATGCTGGTGCCCTTATTCTTATGCGCTGTTCTGATATGGCTTGTGAATAGCATTTTCTAGACGGGGTGAATTGGAATATTCTTTTTTATTTGAAAAAGTTAACCCATACTCTGTAGTAAGGCATGTTACGGTTTTGTTGCTTAGCTGCGGGTCGAACGGGAGCGGTTTTACTATCTAGGAGGGACGCGATGCGACTATGTTTAGCGCTGTGTTTGTTGGTGTGCTCATTTACTAGCGTGGCAAATCTAGCTAAGCCACAAGGGCCAATAGTATTAACGGTGAGGGGCTTAATTGAAGAAACCAACAGGGGGAAAGATGCTGATTTTGATTTGGCCATGCTGCAGTCTCTGCCCCAGTACAATATAACCACACTTCATCCATGGATAGAGAGTCGGCATAGTTATAAAGGGCCGCGCTTGGCGGATGTGCTTAGTCAAGTAGGCGCTCACTCCCAGCAATTGACACTAGTGGCATTAAACGATTATCAAGTGGATTTGGATTTTGATGAGATTGCCAAGTTCAATCCGATATTGGCCTGGTCTGAAAACGATAGAGTGATGAAAGTGCGCGACAAAGGCCCGCTGTGGCTAATGCTGCCGATAGACGAGTATCCGGAGTTGCTACAGATACCATATAATGATTTTATGGTATGGCAATTACGCAGCATTATTGTGAAGTGAGTTTAAACACGGATGAATTGGCTTACGAAGCTTCCCCCAAAATATAAAAAGCTACTCATTTCACTAGTGATTTTACTCTTTGTGGTGAGTGCCATAATTAGTGTCTATCAGTTGAGGCAGATCATTCAACTGCTGGAGTCGCCTAAATCGACTACCTCTTGGTCGGTGGTGCAATTACAAATGGAGCATCGGCGTTTCATTAATAGCCTCGAGTTATACCGCTTAGGTGGCGTAGAAAAGAGTGAGGTGATGTTTCGTTACGACATTCTTTGGAGCCGTTTCCCGGTGCTATTAGAAGGGCAAGAAAATGCCGAGTTTCAAAAGATCAGTTCTGCCAAGCAATTAGTATATGAACTGTTTCATGAAGTGCAGCGTATAGAGCCTCTATTAGAAGCCTTACCCCCAAATCACGAGAAGTTTGAACTGTTAATCGAGCAGCTTAGTGTATACGCAGCGCCACTCAACTCCTTGGTGATCAGAGAGTTTCAGCGGAATAGCGAGTTTGATAAAAAAACCGATTTTAAGCTGTTGCAACTGCAATTATTCCTCTCATTTGCGATTGGCGCATTGCTCATTTGCGGCTCCATCTTGATTGTGATGATAGTGCGGGAAAATCACATTAATCGTTATTTGGCTAATCATGACGTGTTAACCGGCTTGCCTAATCGCGCCGGCCTGCGCGAATTTATTGCTAGTGTTGATGGCGAGCGCGGTGAATACGCAATTATGGTGCTGGACTTAAATGGTTTTAAGAATATTAATGACAGTTATGGCCATGATTATGGTGATCGTATTTTAAACGTGGTTGCTCAGCGTTTACAGGGGCAAATGCGTAGCTGTGACTTTTTAGTGCGCTTGGGAGGGGATGAGTTTGCCATTGTTCAAACTCAGGTGCGCTCTGCCGAAGATTGCTCTGGCTTTGCTCAGCGACTGATTAATATTGTCGAAAAACCTATGTCCTTAGAAGGTCGAGAATGCTTTGTTGGTACCAGTATTGGCATTAGCATGGCGTTGGATCAAGATAACGACTGGCTCACTATTTTGGGCCAGGCTGATACCGCTATGTATCAGGCCAAACAGGCCCGCGGCAGCGCTTGGCGCTTTTACGAAGGGAAAATGCAACGCTTAAAAGAGCGTGAGCAACTATTATTGAGCCAATTTAGAGAGGCCCTTGGCGAACACAAGCTGAGTCTGTTTTATCAGCCAATTGTTGATTTAGCCGATGATAAAGTGGTGGGGGCAGAGGTACAAGCGAGTTGGTTACATCCTGACTATGGTTGGGTTGAGCATGCTGAGTTGGTGGATATTGCCCATTCCTGTGGGGCCGTGGTTAACTTTGAATCCTGGGTATTGAGTAGCGCCGCTCAGCAATTGAAGCGCTGGCAGCATAGTGTGGCCACTGAGTTACGTTTAGTGGTGCCGATTTCATCTTCAACTTTGCATAGCGATTTTTTGGTTCTGGTGAATCGAGTCTTAATTGAAAGCCGTATTCTTCCGCAACGCTTAATCCTTAATATTATCGACAGTCATCAACCTTTGTTGTTAGATAGTGTTGATGCCATCTGTGAGCTGCGCCGAATTGGTGTTAGTTTGTCCTTAGATAACTTTGGCAGCGCCGAATGCCCATTAGAGTTGCTAAAACATATTCCCGTGCAGTATTTACGTGGGGCTAAAGGCTTAATGGCTGATTTAGTGGGAGCTAATGATAAGTGCCCTATGCTGATGGCGACGGTGTTGTTTGCCGAGCGCTTAGGCCTAAAATTGATGTTGGATGGCGTTGAAAATCAACAGCATTTAACGCAGCTAAAAGAGGTGTCAAAGCAGGTTTGGGTGCTGGGCTCGGCTGTTGCTGAATGGGCGCCAGCCGAGTCGTTCTCAAAGTATTTACAGCAGTCGTTTGAACAGCCTGCTAGCTAACGAGCAAGAGCTTTGAAGTCAACCAAGAGTTTGTGCATTTGCTCTAGCTTAGCCACGATGATTTTAAGTTGAGTGACGAAGTGCTCGTCATCTTGGCTTTCTTGTAATAACACTAAATCACTAGCCAGCTCCTCCACATAAGGTAAAAACTCGCGGTGCTGCTGCTTAAATAAGCTGTCTTTAAATAGGGCGCTAAATTTGGCATTCCCCTCTTGTTGTTGTTGCTTTAATACCGCGTCAGCATCAATGGCTTTGTGGTAAATATCTTTCAAGTTTGCTTGTATTTGCTCAATGAGCTTGGTTTTATCCATGAATGAGTCACTGTAGTTGGGTGAAGACTTTATACGATAAAGTGAACTTTACTGCGCTATTTCACCAGTTTGTTTTAGTTTAGCTCAAGCCAATATCAATTGGCGTTTTACTGTGTTCCCCTGCTTGCTCTCTGGCTAAACGGGGTACTAAAAAGCCGGGTAAGACCTTATACAGCTGGCGCATAATGGCCACTGCTTGTTGCTGCTCTAGGTCGAAATGGGCCGCACCGCTTACTTTATCGAGTAAGAATAAGTAATAGGGGAGGATGTTAGCAGAAAATAAGGCTTCGCTCAGCTGTGCTAAACATTCTGCATTGTCGTTAATGCCTTTTAGCAGCACACTCTGGTTGAGTAGAGTGATGCCCGCTTGTGATAGTTTGTTAAAGGCCTCGTTAAGCTCTGCATTAATTTCGTTGGGGTGGTTAATATGACTGACAACAATCACCTTTAAACGACGATTTGTCAGTAGCTGCACTAACTCATCGCTGACGCGATTGGGCAATACCACCGGTAAACGGGTGTGGATCCTTAAGCGGCTTAAGTGAGGGATCTGCTCGAGTTGCTCAATTAACCAAGTGAGTTGTTGATCGTTGGCCATGAGTGGGTCGCCACCACTGAAGATCACCTCGTTAATTTTGTTATCTCGCTGAATATAGTCCAAGGCTTGCTGCCAGCCTTGTTTAGAAGGACTGTTGTCTTGATAAGGGAAGTGGCGACGAAAGCAGTAGCGACAGTTTACCGCGCAGCCTGCTCTAACAATAAATAGTACTCGGCTTTGGTATTTGTGTAATAGGCCTGGTACTGCGGCTTGATGCTCTTGCAGGGGATCTTCGCTAAATCCGGCGGCTTCAATAAATTCTGCGCGTAGGGGTAATACTTGCAGGAGCAAGGGGTCATTCGCTTGGCCTTTTTGCATGCGTTGGGCGAAGCTGAGTGGAACACGCATCGGGAACAATTTACGTGCTGCTATGTCTTGCTGATAGTTTTCTGCGTCTAGTTGCAGGTAATCCAGTAAATCTTTGGGATCTGTGAAGGCATTTGCCAGCTCTTTTTGCCAATTTCCCTGCACAGCAGCGCCGTTTCGCGGTATTATTCGCAGCATTAAATTGAAATTACCTTGTAAGTAGAGGACCAAATGGCGTCATATAGTACCAGTGAATTCAAAGGCGGGCTAAAAATTATGCTCGACGGCGAGCCTTATGCAATCTTAGAAAATGAATTTGTTAAGCCAGGTAAAGGGCAGGCATTTAACCGCGTTAAGTTACGCCGCTTGTTAACTGGCAAGGTTATTGAGAAAACCTTTAAGTCGGGTGAGTCTGTAGAGTCGGCCGATGTAATGGATCACGAATTGGCCTATCTATACAACGATGGTGAATTCTACCACTTCATGAACAACGATACTTTTGAACAAATTGCCGCTGATGAAAAAGCCGTGGGCGAAGCTGCCAAATGGTTGGTTGAGCAAGATGTTTGTGTCATCACCACCTGGAATGAAAACCCAATTGCAGTGACGCCACCTAACTTTGTGGAGTTAGAAGTGACAGAAACAGACCCTGGTCTTAAAGGCGATACTGCAGGCACCGGCGGTAAACCTGCTACTTTGAGCACTGGTGCCGTGGTTCGAGTGCCGTTGTTCATTCAAATTGGTGAAGTGGTAAAAGTGGATACGCGTAGCGCTGAATACGTAGGCCGTGTGAAGTAAGCCAATAGCTTAAAAATGCGGGAAAAGGGTGGCTTAGGTCACCCTTTTTTTATGTGGCGTTACTTATCCAAACTAGCGATATTCGCTGTATTTATAGATGAAAATTATGTTTTCCAGTTGAAAAAATAATCACTATCTCTCATTTTGATTTAGGTCAAAATTCAACTTTGCTTAAACCGAGCTTGTCTGCAATGCTTAATCTACCACCCACTTAGTGATAAAAAGGTTAAAATGATGGATGTAGTTGCTGACGCGCCCACCGCACATATTAACAAACGCTATTCAAATCGATTGAGTTTCGCCAAAGGTGGAGGGGATTACCCTACCGGCGTGTTTGAGCAGTTGGCATGTAAAGAAGCAGAGTTAGAATTACTTAAACAAAGAGAAATGCAATTAGAATCAGAGATCCACTCACTCAAGCGAAACTGTCAGAGAGATTTAAAAGCGGGCTAAAATTAAGCCCGCTTGTTTTAATGGCTATTTACAGTAAGCCTAGTAAGAGCAAGGTGGCGCAGGCTACTGAACCTGCAAAGGCCACTCCATAAAAGATCGCTTTTACTAGGTTTCCCGCATGTATCCCAAAGTCATGTAGCGCGTGGTATAAGCGGTGCATGCAAAGCCACAGCGGCAAGCTAACAATAATCCAAATTAGCGCGGCGCCAAACCAGTTTTGTGAAAAGGCTAAGATCCGCTCGTAGGAGAACTGCTCTATTGGAATAATGCCCAGCGGCACCAATAAGCCAGTAATTAATATTGCGATAGGTGTAAACAGGGCCGCTACCATGCCGCCGGCGCCAAACATTCCCCAAAATACCGGTTCGTTAGAACGTTTCATTTGTTTCTCCTAAATCAATACTAAAACTAGGCCAGCTAAGCTAATCAGCGCTAGAGCTGCGTACATCCCTGTCACAATCCAGTTGTCTGGAATGCGCTTTTGGCCAATCCATAGGTTGGCTGCTTTGGGTGCTAGATTAAACCAGGTGACGCTGTGGTATAGCGTCCACACTAGGCTAAGCAGATGAAACAGCAGCCAAGCAGGGTGGCTCATTACCTCCAACCAGCTGTTAAATGCTGCTGCGCCTTGGCTTAAACGAAACAGGCCAAATAACAATACGAAGCTGTAGATGGCAATAACGAGGCTGGAGCCTTCACGAATAATGTACTTGGTATGAAAAGTATTCTTGAGCCACCAAGTTGCCCCCATTTTTCGAACATAAGGTTTACGTTTGCTCATGCTTACTCTCCTGGTTTGAACATGGCTATCACATAGTCTTTGGCGCTTTCGACTTTGCCAAGTTGAATCGCTGCCGCGGGATCCACGTCTTTTGGACAGACTTGCGAGCAATAACCAACAAAGGTACAACCCCATGCGCCTTCTTCAGCGTTAACGATTTTCATTCGCTCGGCCTTGCCCTTATCGCGGCTATCTTGGTTGTAACGATGCAGTAGAGCCAGCGCTGCCGGTCCAGTGAAAGAGTTATCTAGGCCGTATTGTGGGCAAGCTGCGTAACACAAGCCGCAATTTATACACATAGAAAATTGTTTATACTGGGCCAGCTGTTTCGGACTTTGATTATGACAACCGTCTTCGAGAGAGGCTGGTTGATCATTGATGATGTAGGGCTTAATCGCTTCCAACTTCGCAATGAAGTCACTCATGTCTACCACTAAGTCTCGCTCGATGGGGAAGTTGGCTAAGGCCTCTATTTTCATTCCCTCGGGGTAGTCACGCAGGAAGGTTTTACAACCAAGCTTAGGAATGCCGTTGACCATCATGCCGCAGCTTCCACAAATTGCCATGCGGCAAGACCAGCGGTAACTAAGGGTAGGATCTAATTCGTCTTTAATGTAAGCCAGTGCTTCGAGTACCGACATTTCGCGAGTGTAAGGCACGTCGTAGCTTTGCCAAACAGGTTCTTGGTCGGTTTCTGGGCGGTAGCGCAGAATATCGATTTTCATTACATCAGCCATATTAGTTTGCCTCCGCTTGTTTTTTTGCAGCTTCTTGAGCATCGGCCGCGGCGCCATATACGCGCTCGGCAGGCGCCGATTTAGTGATTTTTACATCACTGTAGCTAATTTCGGGGGCGTCATCTGGGCGGTATTTTGCCAGTGTATGCTTCAAGTAATTTTCGTCGTCACGCTGTTCGTAACCGTCGATACGTTGATGCGAACCGCGGCTTTCTTTACGGTTGATAGCCGATACAGCCATCGCTTCGGCTACATCGAGTAAGTAGCCTAGCTCTACTGCATATAACCACTCGGTATTAAATACTTCGCTATCATCAACTAGCTTGATGTTTTTATAGCGTTGTTTTAATTCGGCAATTTTATCAATGGTTTGCTGCATGGTTTCTGCGGTGCGGTAAATGCCTACGCCCGCTTCCATGGTGCGGCCTAATTCATTACGAATGTCGGCGGGCTTTTCTTCACCTTGGGTATTCTTTAGTGCTTGGTAGTTGGCCAAAATTTGTTCGGCTTTGGCTAGCAATGGGGCGCTGTCATCGTGCTCAGTGACAATGGCGTTGCGCGCAGCCGATTCGCCGGCGACTTGACCGAATACGGTAATTTCGGTGAGAGAGTTAGAGCCTAAGCGGTTAGCGCCATGTAGACCCACTGAAGAACACTCGCCGGCGGCATACAAGCCTTTCAAGGATGTGGCGCAACGACCATCGGTTTCAATGCCACCCATGGTGTAGTGAACGGTGGGGCGCACTGGAATCGGTTCTTTTACTGGGTCAACGCCCATGTAGGCCTTAGCCAATTCACAAATAAAGGGTAGACGCTCGTGTAAGTAATCAGCGCCTAAGTGAGTTAAGTCAAGATTGACATAGTCGCCGTTGGGGCCTTCTATGGTGCGTCCTAGTTGTGCTTCTTGCCAGAAACATTGGCTTAAGCGATCACGTGGACCCAGTTCCATGTATTTGTTTTTAGGCTCGCCAACTGGGGTTTCTGGCCCTAAGCCGTAGTCTTGTAGATAGCGGTAGCCGTCTTTGTTGGTCAAGATACCGCCTTCGCCGCGACAGCCTTCGGTCATTAGAATGCCTGAGCCGGGTAAGCCAGTGGGATGATATTGAACAAATTCCATATCGCGAAGCGCGACCCCGTGGCGGTAGGCCAGCGCCATACCGTCACCGGTCACGATGCCACCGTTAGTATTAAAACGATATACGCGGCCGGCGCCACCGGTGGCAATAATTACCGATTTTGCTTGAATCAACTTAGCTATGCCTTCGGCGATGTCTAAGGCGATTACGCCTTTGGCTTGCCCATCTTCTACGATTAAATCGAGAACGAAGTGCTCATCAAAGCGTTTGATACTGGGATACTTGGTTGAGGTTTGAAATAGCGTATGAAGAATATGAAATCCGCTTTTGTCTGCGGCAAACCAAGTGCGTTCTATTTTCATTCCACCAAAACGGCGCACATTTACCGTACCGTCGGGGCGACGTGACCAGGGACAACCCCAGTGTTCTAGTTGAGTGAGTTCTTTAGGCGCTCGCTCTACAAAGAATTCAACCACGTCTTGCTCGCATAACCAGTCACCGCCGGATACGGTGTCATTAAAATGGTTATCGTAGCTGTCATGGTCTTGTGCGACACCAGCTGCTCCGCCCTCTGCGGCAACGGTGTGGCTGCGCATTGGGTAAACTTTTGAAATGAGCGCTACCTCAAGCTCTGGGTGTTGCTCTGCTACTTCAATAGCGGCTCGCAAACCTGCCCCACCTGCGCCAACAATAGCGACATCGGTTTTGATTACTTCCACGCTTTTCTCCTCACGAAATAAGCCTACAATGATTGTGCGGGTATTCACTTTTTGATGCTTGACCAAAATCAAATATTGACGCTACTTTGGCCAAGTCGCTGAGATAATTTAGCTTTTGCGATATAACTCCCGATTTTGTTAGCAAAATGGTATAAAAGCCCGCGATATTATCTAACCCTCTGCAGGAAACAATTTGCATGTCTGAAACACTTTGGCAACCCTCCGCCAGCATCGAAGTCCTAAAACACAAAGCTAAAATTATTAGTGAAATCAGGCGTTTTTTTGCGCAGCGACAGGTTTTGGAAGTCGACACGCCTAGTTTGAGTCAAGCCTGTGTAAGTGACGTGCATCTACATAGTTTTTCCACCACGCTTACTGGGCCTGCTGCACCTCATTCCCAGCCGCTGTATTTACAAACTTCTCCCGAGTTTCATATGAAGCGTTTACTGGCTGCGGGCAGTGGTTGTATCTATCAAATTGCGAAGGCTTTTCGTAATGAGGAGGCGGGGCGCATACACAACCCTGAATTTACTATGTTGGAATGGTATCGCTTGGGCTTTGATCATTTCGACTTAATGGATGAGATAGACGTTTTGCTTGAGCAAGTGCTCGCTTGGCAGCCAGCGGAGCGTTTGTCTTATGTAGAGGCTTTTGAGCGGCATCTGGGGATTAACCCCTTAAACGCGACACAAGCTGAGTTTATTGAATCGGCAAAAGCCTTCAATGTGGCAGATTTGGTGGCACAAGAAACGAATAGAGACACTATTTTGCAACTGTTATTTAGCTATGCAGTGGAACCTAAAATTGGTCAACAACGTCCTTGTTTTGTGTATCACTTCCCGGCCTCTCAGGCGGCGCTAGCTAAAATTTCTGCTCAAGATCCGCAAGTGGCTGAGCGTTTTGAACTGTATTACCAAGGGGTAGAGCTAGCTAACGGTTTTCATGAGCTTACCGATGCCAGTGAACAAGCACAGCGTTTTGCTAAGGATCAGCGCGTAAGAGCGGCTCAGGGCTTAGCGCCAGCACAAATCGACCAGCGCTTCTTGGCCGCCTTGAGTGCTGGTTTACCCGCTTGTGCGGGAGTGGCCTTGGGAATCGATCGTCTATTGATGCTAGCTTTAGATGAGCAGCACTTGGCTGCGGTACAAAGTTTCAGCATTGAGCGGGCATAACAAAGGGGGGGGGCACCAAGGCCCCCAAATGATTACAGTAATACCATCATTGCAATGTAGAGAAGCGCAAGACCTGTGCCACCGATGATGCCGCCGACTTTAATTAAGTCTTTGGTTTCGATGAAACCAGTGGAGTAAGCCAAGGCGTTTGGCGGCGTACTCACCGGTAGCATCATGCCTAGCGAGGCTGACAAAGCCACAATGACCAGTAGGGTAGTTATGCCACCGTCGCCATCTAAACCGCTTAGGCTGGTGGCCACGGCTGCGGCAATCGGCATAATTAAGTTAGCGGTGGCAGTATTTGACATAAAGTTGGCCATCACCACACAAATGATGGATAGCACCACGATTACCGCCATGGTGGGTAGAGCAGTAAAGTCGATGGAGGTGGCTATTTTGGACGCTAAGCCGCTTTCTTCCAAGGCCATGCCCATGGCTATCCCCCTGCAACTAACCACAATACATCCCAATTGAATAATTTGAGATCTTCTTTGCTAATCACCCCGGTGAGGGTAAATATTGCCAGAGGAATAATCGCCACCACATAGCTGTTCATGCCATGCCATGCGGTACTAAGCCAAAGTAAAATGGTTAACGCAAAGGTGAAATAAACGATGTAAGCGCGTGGACTTCTCTGAAATTTTCCATCCAGTTTTAATTCTAGTACGCCAGTTTTAGAGGGATAAAATTTACATAGAATGAACCACGCAATTGCTAGTTGAACTACTACGAAGGGAATACCAAAGGACATCCATGAGGCAAAGGTCACTTGCCCTTCAGGAATGTATTGCAGGGCAATCGCATTGGGCGGTGTACCGATGGGGGTGCCTATCCCACCGGTATTAGCTGCAACCGGAATAGCTAAAATAAGTCCTTTCATGCCTAGGTCAGATTTAGGTGCAGCGGCGATTAACGGCCCGACAATGGCTAGCATCATTACGGTGGTGGCGGTATTACTCATAAACATACTGAATACAGCGGTAATCAACATGATGCCAAGCATGATCATAGGAATGCGTTTACCAAAGGGTTTTAGTAATACTCGCGCTAGGTTGTTATCTAGTTCAAATTTGGAAGCCGCAATGGCTAAGGCAAAACCGCCCATAAATAGAATAATAATGGGCGATGAAAAGGCATTAAAGATATGGCTGTAGGGGATCAGCTCGCCCATCGGAACAGGGCCATTGTCGATAACGAAAGCGTTTATCCCCTGATTGGATATCAGCACTAATTCAAGCGTGATAATGAGCAGTGAGGTGGCAAATACCGGCACCGGCTCAAATATCCATAGTAGCGCCGCCAATACAAAAATCGCGATGATTCTATGCTGAATTATCGTCAGTTCAGGTAGCGGAATGGTGCTGGTGGGAAGAGCTAAGATAAGAAGTGGAATTACAAAACAAACCAAGAGCTTATAGTTTTTATGCAGGGCCATGTTATTCAGTCCTAGACTAATCAATTGGGGTAGCGAGGTTTACCCCACTACGATACCCAAAGCCCTGTTTAGGTATTGAGAGATATATCTAATTGTGGGTAGGCTATCTCTATGTTATTTGCCTTAAACTTGTCATTGATCAAACTGTAAAGCTCGTGACTCATCGGTAAGCGGTAATTCATTTCGCTTACGTGCACTCGCATCTCAAACTTCAAGCCGTTGTTGGTAAATTCGGTGAAGTAGATCTCGGGCGGCGGGTTATCTAAGACTAAACTGTTTTCTTGTACCGCTTGTTGCAATAACTCGGTGACCAATTGGCAATCTGAGCCTTGTTTTACTTGAACTTTTAATACCACACGAGTGATCGGATCGGTTAGTGACCAGTTTACAAACTGCTCGGTAATAAAGGCTTTGTTGGGCACAATAATTTCTTTGCGGTCCCAGTCAACAATGGTGGTGGCGCGAGTTTCAATATTAGAAATGGTGCCGGTGAGCTCACGTATCGTCACGGTGTCACCAATACGAATGGGTTTCTCAAATAAGATAATTAGGCCGGAAATAAAGTTGGCAAAGATTTCTTGTAAACCAAAGCCTAAGCCCACACTGAGCGCGGCGACTAACCATTGCAGCTTAGACCACTCGATACCCAGCAAGCCAAATCCGGAAAAGATACTAAATAAAATAACCAAATAGTTAACAATGGTGGTAATCGCAAAGCCGGTTCCCGGTCCTAGGGATAGATGCTGCAGCAACATTAATTCCAGTAAGCCGGGCAGATTGCGAACCACCACTACGGCGAAGGCAAAAACCAATAAGGCTGAGCCTAGCGAGCGTAAGGTGATGGCATCAACCGTGGCAATGCCCGCGCGATTGCTGCTGCTTTCCCATAGCGTGACATTATCAAGAAAAGAAAACGCGCTGGTCATCTCAGACCAAACAAACAATAACACTAAGGCCAGTGATAACAGCAAGGCGACTCGCAGTAGCCCTAAGGATTGAGCACTGATGGTATCTAAGTCGATCTCTGGCTCTTCGATGTTTTCGCTTAGCGTAGGGTTGCCAAGTTCTTCTTCCGCATGTTGTTGGGCAATCATCTCTGCTCGACGCGTTTTAGCGCGATCAAAGGCAATCCTGCGACGTTGCAACAGCATCCAGCGATGAACCAGTAAATAAGCCAGTAGGAATACACTGGCGATAACGAAGCTAATTACGATTTGCCAGTAGACGCTTAAGGCGGTGGCGAAAAATCCTGCTGCGACGGCTGTCGCCGCGATTAAAGGAACACTAATCAAACTTCCCCAAATCAGCTTCTTGGCTAGTTGCGGCGCTTTAATGATATCTAAGCGGTAGTCCACTGGCAGTTCAAGTTTATAGATAAGATGGAAGCCATAGGCTATCCATAACATGAGGGCGATAAAGCTTAAGCGCGCTAAGCCGCTATAGGCTGGGTGAGAGCTTTGTAAGATGCCAAGGCTCAGCACAAACACCCCCGGTAAGCTGGTATAAACTAGGCGTCTAATTAAGCTTATGGCTTGGCTGATATTGACTAAAGGCCATTTAAAATGGGTATTGAGTAGGCCATTTTTCTGGCAAAACTGTTGTAACAGTTGGAATAGCCATAAGACTGTGGCCACTTTCATTAGTGCTTCGCCCACATCACGAGCAAAGGGGTATTCCCAATTGTAATTGAGTGCAAAACCAAGACTGCCGATAAATAAGGCTAGGGGAGTTGCAAAGGCCGCACTCACTAATAGATTGGTGAAGGTATAACTGTATTTGTCGCGAGTAATATTGCCTATCTTTGACGCGATACGTTGTAAATAGGCTTTTAGCCACTGTTGCTTTAAATAATGAACATAGATGATGCTGGCAAAGACTAGACAGAACCATAGCAACCACCACCAAGATAAACTCTCTAAGGCTTGGCTTAGTTGGCTAAGTTGTTGGGGGGAAAATAACCAGATAACAGCTTGGCGAATCTCACTGAAAAAGCTCAGATCGATGGCTTTTACATCGGCCGTCCAAAACAATTCTTGGTTGGCTTCTTGATTGATGGAGTGCAGTTGGTCATTGAGCTTGGAGTAATCGAGTTTTAGTCGAGCTAGCTCAAATAAGCGGGCATCTAACTCTAACAAATACTTGTCGGAGAGCTGCTGATTAAGCTTGAGCTGTTGGTTTAAAGTTTGTTGCTGAGCTTCCGTTAAGCTTTTAATAAACGCTTGCTGCTGCTGTTGCTCGATCGCGCGTTGGCTGTATATCAGATTTTGATGGCGGTGTTTGTTGATCCGCACTTGAATGATTTGTTGTTCAATTTGCGCTACGGCTTTGGGCTTAGGCAGGCTAGCAATTTGCTCACGTAAGTACTCGCCGTAAGAGCGGGTTACCTTAAGCCAAGAGACCTGCTCTTTGAAGTTAGCGAAGGTTAGCTTGATGTAATCAAGCTCTTCATTAACCTGCTGCTGTAGGCTAGCGATGTGCTCGCTTTGTTCAAACAAGGCTGATAATTGATTTTGTAAATATTGGTTTTGTTGTAATAGCTCTTCAACAAAAGGTTCCTGCATTAATTCAGGAGAGGAAAAAGCCAATTGCTGAGAAAGGTTTTTAGCTTCCGCACGGTGTTCCTCGGTTAAACGGTTTTTCAGGCGCTCTACAATGCGCTTTTCAGCAAGCTGCTTGCGGTGTTGCAGGCTAAGTTCCAGTTGCAATAATTCATTGCGATGGTTGGCACTTTGGGCTGCCAATTCGAGCATGGCTATTTGCGCGCTGAGGCTAGCCTCATTCACTTGGGCTTTTACCCGCTGTGCTTCTTCAATTTCACTTAATACGCCAAATTGCAATTGCTCTAGTTGGCGACGAACAGTTTTTAGTTGTTCACGCAGGGGGCCACTGCGCTGGTGGCTTTCACTGACATCGAGATCGATGGCGTATTGTTGCTGTTTTAGCTCGTCAATTTTGAGGTTGGTATTGTTGAGCTGGGTCTGCCAAGAGACTAATTGAGCGTTCAGTTGCTTGGTATTGTAGCGACTCAGTTGCGGTAATTGCGGGGCTTGGTATTGATTTATCTCGTTTTGAATATTTTTACGTAATTGAGCAAAGTTGTTGATGACATTACGGTAAGTTTTGGCTTTTTCACGATATTGATTCCCTTCTTTGAGCAGGGCTAGGGATTCTTCGTAAATTAGCTGCTGTTGCTGAGTATTGAGGTTGTTGGGCTGGGTATCAAGGTTGCTTATTAAGCCTTTTAAATGAGTTTCGCCGGCGCTATTGGCTAACACCGAAGTGCTTAACAACAGTAGGAAAAAAACGAGACATTGGCGAAGAAGTTTTGAAGTCATGAGGAGCAGCCTAGCTGAGTCGCGTTTGCCATATTAATACAGCCCTAGTGTATATTAAATCAATGAAATTAGTGTATTGATTGTAAAAAGGATGGCCCAAAGCTGATTGCTTGGGCCAATTTAGGGACTAGCGTTGGGTGGCGAAATGACTACCCATGACGGTGGCCTTGCCGGGGGCTAAAGAGGCTTCAAATTCAACGGCATCTTTAGCAAACAACATCACCACTGTTGAGCCTAACTTAAAGCGCCCCATTTCATCGCCTTTATCTAGGCTGATGTCTTGATCTTGATAATCCCAAGTGAAGACTTGTTTCGCTCCTGGCGGGGTAATAGTGCCAGACCATACGGTCTCAATGCTGGCAACGATGGTGGCGCCAACCAATACCATGGCCATGGGGCCTAAGTCGGTGTCAAAAATGGCGACTACGCGTTCGTTTCTGGCAAACAAATTCGGCACGTTAGCCGCGGTTAGCGGGTTTACCGAAAATAGCTGGCCGGGTACATAAACCATTTTACGTAGCTTGCCTTTACAGGGCATGTGAATGCGGTGGTAGTCTTTGGGGGCTAAATAAATCGTAGCAAATTCGCCATCGGCAAATTCTTCAGCGAGGGCTTTATCGCCGCCCAGTAAATCGCGAGCGCTGTAGTCATGGCCTTTAGCCTGAATAATTCGGCCATGTTGAATTTGTCCTAACTGGCTAACTGCACCATCTACTGGGTGGGCTAATTGCTTAGCATCAGCCACGATGGGGCGGGCGCCTGATTTTAGAGGGCGAGTAAAAAAGGCGTTAAAGCTAGCATAGTCGCTGGCCTCACCGTGCAGTGCATCGCTCATATCCACCTGATAGTGATTGATGAATTTTTGGATGAGCCAATGGCTGAGTTTTCCGGCTTCTGCTTCAGCGAGTTTTCCTACTAAACGGGATAAACCATGCTGGGGAAAGCAGTATTGAGCGGTAACTTTGATTTTGTCTAACACACTTCACTCTCGTTATATTAAATTTATTCAGTTAGTTATTTTTACCGGGAATATTCCGGTTGGGTTTGTTGGCTTCCATCGTTTCTAGGATCCGCTGATAACTATCAAAGCGTTGCTGTGAAACGCTGCCAGAGTCTATGGCCTCTTGTATTGCACAACCAGGATCGCCTTGGTGCTTACAGTCGCGGAAACGGCATTGGTTTAACCAAGGCCGCAACTCTATAAAGCCCCATGCGACCCTTTCTTTGGCTAAGTGCCAAAGCTGAAACTCTCGCACTCCTGGAGAGTCAATTAATCTGCCACCACAACTTAAGTGATATAACCGGGCGGTAGTGGTGGTGTGTTGTCCAAGGCCAGAGACTTCCGAGACTTCTTTGGTATCGATGCTTTGTTCTGGCAATAATGCATTTACCAAGGAGCTTTTTCCTACCCCCGATTGGCCAACAAAAATACTGGTTTTATTGTTTAAGTATTGGTTTAAATCATTTAAACCTTCAACTTGCTTAGTACTGGCGAACACCACCTTATAACCCAGTCCCTGATAAAGTGATAATTGGCGCTCTATGGCTTGGCGCTGCTTGGTATCGAGTAGGTCTACTTTGTTGAGCAGAATCACCGGCTCTAAGCCTACGTCTTCAACTGCTACGAGGTAGCGGTCAACAATGCTGGTGGAAAACTCGGGAAGAACAGCTGAAACGATCACTACTTGATCGATATTGGCGGCGATGGCTTTGATGCCGTCATAAAAATCGGGACGGGTTAATTCTGAACGACGCTCGTGGCGAGCTTCAATTACCCCGCGAATGCCGGACTGCTCTTCACTACCGGCGCGCCATACCACTTCGTCTCCGGTGACTAAAGAACCTAGAGAGCGGCGCATATTGCAACGAAAAACCTCGCCAGTACTAGACTCAACGTCAGCATGTTGGCCAAAGCGGCTGATGATGGTGCCTTCCTGTTGAGGCCCTAATTGCTCATCAAGCCATTGATGGGTTTCTTGCTTTTTTAAGCGCTTTTGTTGGTTGCTGCGCACTCGGCGAAGCTGACCTTGGCTCAGTTTCTTTCTCTTTGTCACGAAAACTGCTATTCAAGTAAGGGTAATAAATCGCTATGATACCGCTTATCAAAGATTTGCGGAAAATTTTTCCACATTAAATAGGGTTCACATGAGTGTTAGCGAACAGAATTTAGTTTGGGTTGATATGGAGATGACAGGTCTCGAGCCCATGAGTGATCGTGTTTTAGAGATCGCGACCATTGTTACCGATGCACAATTAAATATTTTAGCTGAAGGGCCAGTGATCGCGGTTCATCAGCCTGATGACGTGCTGGCGGGCATGGATGAATGGTGCACCAATACTCATACTGGGTCTGGTTTGGTTGACCGAGTGCGAGCCAGTAAGGTGAACGAGCAGCAAGCGGCTGAACAAACGATTGAGTTCATCAAACAGTGGGTTCCCAAAGGCGTATCACCGATGTGTGGTAATAGCATTGGTCAAGACCGTCGCTTTATGCATCAATACTTGCCCGAATTAGAACAATTCTTTCATTATCGAAATATTGATGTGAGCACCGTTAAAGAATTAGCGCGCCGTTGGCGGCCTGAAGTTTTAAATGGATTCAGCAAAAGCGGTACCCATTTAGCTTTAGATGATATTCGCGAATCCATCGCGGAAATGCAGCACTATCAGAAAACTTTCTTTAAACTGGGCGAAAACTAAACAAACAGTTTTAACGACGTGTTTTTTTTAATTTCAGCTCTTGCAAAGGTAAAAATTCCTCGTATAATTCGCAGCCCTAAACAGCGTGAAGCCACGGCTTGAGCTTGTTTAGTTATTGCTTATTTAAGCGGCACTAGCTCAGTTGGTAGAGCGCAACCTTGCCAAGGTTGAGGTCACCGGTTCGAACCCGGTGTGCCGCTCCAAACTAAAGCGCACTGGCTTTGAATGTTTTAAATATTCTAAATAGTGATACAGGATTAAGCGGCACTAGCTCAGTGTGGGTATAAAGAGTAGCGCAACCTTCGGGTGAAGCGAAATACACACAAAATAGTGATATAGATTTAAGCGGCACTAGCTCAGTGTGGGTATGAAGAGTAGCGCAACCTTTGGGTGAAGCGAAATACACACTAAATAGTGATAAAGATTTAAGCGGCACTAGCTCAGTGTGGGTATAAAGAGTAGCGCAACCTTCGGGTGAAGCGAAAAACACACTAAATAGTGATAAAGATTTAAGCGGCACTAGCTCAGTTGGTAGAGCGCAACCTTGCCAAGGTTGAGGTCACCGGTTCGAACCCGGTGTGCCGCTCCAAACTAAAGCGCACTGGCTTTGAATGTTTTAAATATTCTAAATAGTGATAGAGAATTAAGCGGCACTAGCTCAGTGTGGGTATGAAGAGTAGCGCAACCTTCGGGTGAAGCGAAATACACACTAAATAGTGATAAAGATTTAAGCGGCACTAGCTCAGTGTGGGTATGAAGAGTAGCGCAACCTTTGGGTGAAGCGAAATACACACTAAATAGTGATAAAGATTTAAGCGGCACTAGCTCAGTGTGGGTATAAAGAGTAGCGCAACCTTCGGGTGAAGCGAAAAACACACTAAATAGTGATAAAGATTTAAGCGGCACTAGCTCAGTGTGGGTATAAAGAGTAGCGCAACCTTCGGGTGAAGCGAAAAACACACTAAATAGTGATAAAGATTTAAGCGGCACTAGCTCAGTGTGGGTATAAAGAGTAGCGCAACCTTCGGGTGAAGCGAAAAACACACTAAATAGTGATAAAGATTTAAGCGGCACTAGCTCAGTTGGTAGAGCGCAACCTTGCCAAGGTTGAGGTCACCGGTTCGAACCCGGTGTGCCGCTCCAAATTTAAAGCCCTGCATCATTGATGTAGGGCTTTTTTATTGTGGTGAAACGGCCTTGCAAGGGAATAACCCTTATGGGTCATATGAGTCATAAGGCTATTCCTTTGGACAGACTGTGGTTTAGTTTTTAATCAGGGATAGTTGGTGTTGAGCGTACATGGCGGCACCAACAATGCCCGCTTGATTTAAGCCTTGGGCTGGCAGCACTTCGGCTTTTACATCTAATTGCTCGGAAAACTTCTCAAATTTTTTGCTGGCGCCGCCGCCAATAATGAAGCAGTCGGGAGACATTAAGAACTCCAAACGCTGTAAGTACAGGTTAAAACGCTTCCCCCACTTTTTCCAACTTAGGTCTTCGGCTTCGCGCACACGGGCACTGGTGTAGTGTTCAGCTACTTTATCTTTCAAAATAATGTGACCAAATTCGGTATTGGGTAGTAGCTCACCATTAACAAATACGGCGCTACCTAGGCCCGTGCCCACGGTGATAATGACTACTACACCTGCGTGGTGGGAGCCTGCACCAAAGTCCATTTCAGCCATGCCGGCTGCATCGGCATCGTTCACCACATAGCAGGGGCAATCGGTAAATTCGGCGAACAAGGCTTCAACATTGGTACCGATCCAGCTTTTATCGATATTTGAAGCTGTTTGGGCTACCCCATGGGTGACGGTAGCGGGAAAACCGCAACCAATCGGACCTTGCCAAGCAAAGTGTTCGACCATTTTTTTTAGCGTTGCCGCGACAGACTGTGGCGTTGCCGGTTGGGGGGTAGCAATGCGGTGCCGCTCGCTGACGAGTTGACCCGTTTTTGAGTTTACAATAGCGGCTTTTATACCAGTGCCACCTATATCAACGCCAAGTAAGTGCATAAGCTGTTTCCAATTATTTTAGTTTGAAAAGTGTAACAGAACCTTATTTGTTGAGGCACTAAGCGTCGCGGCTTAAGCCTTTTTCTATAATACGGATCAAGCGAGCGGTTTTTCTAGCGTTTTTTGCCGCTTTTGTTTGTTGTTGAGTGATGGCCCAATCAACATGGAGCTGTGCTATTTCGCCTAAACCTTGTTTGTTTTGCAAGGCGGCTAATATGGACTCGTCATAGTTAGCATTACCTAGGGCAATGGCGATATTACGCATCCATTGTTGGAAACCGATACGGCGAATGGCTGAACCCTCGGTGTGTTTTAAGAATTCTTGTTCAGTCCAGGCGAATAGCTCTAATAAGCGAACCTGATTGAGTTGGCCACGCGCGGCAAAATCGGCCTCTTGGCTAAGTTGGGCATAGCGATTCCAAGGGCAAACCAATTGGCAGTCGTCACAGCCATATATTCGATTGCCCATCAGTGGCCGCAGCTGTTCATCAATTACACCATCGTATTCAATGGTGAGATAAGAGATACAGCGGCGAGCATCTACCTGATAAGGTTCAACAATCGCTTGAGTAGGACATATAGTTAGGCAAGCAACACAATCACCACACTGTTGGTTTACAGCTTGGTCAATTGGCAGCGGTAGGTCAATAAACAGTTCGCCTAAGAAAAACCAAGAGCCGGCATCTTGGTTAATCAGTAGGCTGTGTTTACCAGTCCAACCCAAACCGGCTTTGGTCGCCAATTGGCGCTCGAGCACAGGGGCTGAGTCTACAAAAGGGCGGGTATTGAGTTGCTGCTGGCAAAACTCGCTAATTGCTTTGGCTAGCTGGTTTAAACGTTTGCGCATTAGCTTGTGGTAGTCGCGGCCTAAGGCGTAGCGGCTAATATAGGCTTGTTGGTCGTCTTTGAGGCTGGCGGCGAACTTGGCATCCTCTGGTAAATAGTCCATTCGTACCGAGATAATTCTTTGAGTACCTAGATGCAAGAGCTCGGGGTGTTTACGTAATTCTAGATTACGCGCTAGGTAGTCCATTTCACCGTGATAATTCTTGGCTAACCACTGGTCTAGGTCTGAGTGATGTTGACTGAGATCCACATCTGTTATGCCGATCTGCTGAAAACCTAGCGATTTAGCGGTTAGCTTGATATGTTGAACCAGCTTTTTTAAGTCGATTTCGGTTGGTAGGGACATGGCGCAAACGCAAGAATTATTTTCCAGTAGTTTACCACAGACTTTGTGGTGCGCCGAGCAGGTGAAAACTCAGGAAGCTTTGCTGGCTAAGCAGCAAGGTATTTCTTTGTCTCAGTTAATGGAGCGGGCAGGGCAAGCGGCGTTTGCTTACATGCAAAGCCGTTGGCCAAAAGCACGGCAAATTTTGGTGTTAGCTGGCGGCGGTAACAATGGTGGCGACGCTTATGTGTTAGCGCGTTTAGCTAAGTTGTCCGGTAAGCAGATCCAACTATTGGAACTAGGCCAAGTGGAAGGTCTGCCAGAAGAAGCTCATCTGGCGCGCGAGGCTTGGTTGGCTGCGGGCGGCCGAGCAGAAAACTTGGAGCGAATAAATTGGCAGTGTGATGTGGTGGTTGACGGTGTGCTAGGCACGGGGCTCGCATCACCACTGAGAGAGCCCTTAATGGAGCTTTTTTCCCGAGTTAATCAAACCAAGGCTGAGGTGCTGGCTCTAGATATTCCTTCAGGCTTGTGTGCCGATTCGGGGCGAAACTGGGGACAGGTGATTCAAGCTACCGCCACGATTACCTTTATTGCCTTAAAGCAAGGTTTATTCACAGGACAAGCCGCCGAGTATGTGGGGGAGTTAGTACTCGCTGACTTAGGTGTGGGTGAGGCGTTTGAGCAGCAAAACCAGTCTAGCGTGAAGCGTTTGCCAAGGCATTTACTTGATCCTATGTTAGCGCCTCGCTCACGTTTAGCGCATAAAGGTCATTGCGGTCGAGCACTGTTAGTGGGCGGTAACCAAGGAATGGCTGGCGCGATACGTATGGCTGCTGAAGCCTGTTTACGCAGCGGCGCTGGCTTAGTAAATGTACTCACTCATGGTGACAGTATCGGCACTGTTAGTTATGGCCGTCCCGAATTGATGGTGAGCGCAGCAGCGCTTCGCCAAGATCAGTTTTTACAGCAGGCGACTTGTTGCGTTATTGGGCCAGGCTTAGGGCAAGATGATTGGGCTAAGCAGTTATTTATATGGGCTTTGGATGCCGCCGTTCCTTGTTTGGTGGATGCCGATGGCCTAAATTTACTGGCAAAACAATCGCTGCATCGGGTTGATTGGATTTTAACGCCGCATCCAGGTGAGGCTGCTCGCTTACTGGCGTGCTCGGTGGCCGAAGTCGAAGTTGATAGGGTTAGCGCAGCGCGGCAAATTCAAGCTCGTTATGGTGGGGTTTGTGTACTCAAAGGCGCTGGAACGGTGATTGCCGGAGAGGAGCAACAGCTGAGCATCTGCTGCGCGGGTAATCCGGGCATGGCTTCGGGTGGGATGGGCGATGTATTGTCTGGTATAATCGGCGGCTTGCTTGCTCAACTGGCCGAGCGCTACAGCCTATTTGAAATTGCTTGTTTAGCTGTCAATATTCATGGGCAAGCGGCAGATTTGGCAGCGAAGCAAGGTGAACGAGGAATGTTAGCCTCAGATTTAATGCCTTTTATAAGACAACGAGTGAATCCGTAGAATAATGAAAACGTGGCAAATTGATTTAAGCGATGCAGAACAAACCGTAGCCTTAGGCGCTCGACTAGCAAGAGCCTGCCAGCAAGCCTGCGTGATCTATCTGGAGGGTGATTTAGGTGCGGGAAAAACCACCTTAACTCGTGGTTTTATTCAAGGAAAGGGGCATTTAGGCAAGGTAAAAAGTCCCACCTATACTTTAGTTGAGCCCTATCAGTTAGGGGAGTGGCGAGTAAATCATTTTGATTTATACCGTTTAGCCGATCCTGAAGAGCTTGAGTTTATTGGGATCCGTGATTATTTTGCTGATGACTGTTTGTGTATAGTGGAGTGGCCTGAGAAGGGTCAGGGCTTTTTGCCTGAAGCTGATTTATTAGTTGAATTAGTATACTGTGGTGAGCAGCGCCGTGCTGAAGTGAGCGCGTTGACCGAACAAGGACAACAAATAGTGGAGTGGTTGAGTCAAGATGAGGCGTAGCCGAGTTATAAGCTCATGGGTTGGCTTATGTTTATGTCTAATGTGCAGTCTGGCCTTTGCATCCAGCAAAGTGTCGGGGGTTCGCGTGTGGAGCGGTCCAGATAATACCCGGATCGTTCTGGATTTGTCTGCCGCTGTAGAATTTAGCCACTTCAATTTAAGCCAGCCGAATCGCTTGGTGCTTGATCTCAAAAACAGCCAAATGGCGACTAAGCTAAGCGAGGTTGAGCTTAGCGGTAACTTAGTGAAGAAACTGCGCCCTAGTACTCCCAAGGCTAAACAAGACTACCGCTTAGTGGTTGAGCTAAACCAAGCGGTTAATCCTACTATTTTTTCTTTAAAACCCACGGGTAATTATGGTCATCGTTTGGTGATCGACCTGCCCGATAAAGCGGGTAAAGAGCAAACCCAAAAACAACAGCAACAGATCTCTAAGGTTAAAAAGCAGCAGCAATTGGCCGGTAATCGCGACATTATTATTGCTATTGATGCGGGGCATGGCGGGGAAGATCCCGGCGCCATTGGCAGGCGAAAAACCTATGAAAAAAATGTCACCCTGGCGATAGCCAAACGGGTGCAACGTTTAATCAATCAGGAGCTGGGTTTAAAAGCGGTACTGATCCGTCAAGGCGATTACTTTGTAAACTTGAATAAACGCTCGCAAATTGCCCGTAAAAACAAGGCCGACTTTTTAGTTTCTATTCACGCCGATGGCTTCACCTCTTCACAGCCTAAAGGTGCCTCGGTGTGGGTGGTATCCACTCGTAGAGCTAAGAGTGAAGTGGGGCGGCATTTAGAAGAGCACGAGGCCGAGTCTGACCTGCTGGGTGGGGTTGGCGAAGTGATGGGAAGTGTGGAAAATGATGCTCATCTCAACTTCGCCCTGATTGATATGCAGATGGATTATTCCATGAACACGGCATACGAGGTGGCTAGTAAAGTATTGGGTGAACTGGGGCGCGTAACCAGTTTGCATAAGAAACGGCCAGAACACGCCAGCTTAGCGGTACTTCGTTCGCCTGATATCCCTTCTATTTTGGTAGAGGCGGGCTTTATCACAAACCTTAACGAAGAGAAATTACTCAACTCTGGCAATCATCAAGAGCGTATTGCTCAGGCTGTGGTGAAGGGGATTAAAACCCATTATCGTAACAAGCCGCTGGCCGGCACTTTGTATGCCCAAACCTATGGGGTACGCAAGCATACTGTGCAAAAAGGCGAATCACTGTCGGTATTGGCTGCCCGCTATAATACCAGTGTGGCGGGGCTGAAAAAGGCCAATAAATTGTCTTCAAATACGCTGCGCATTGGTCAAGTTTTGACAATTCCTAATAGTTAATTTCATGCCTATTCAAATATTGCCAGCCCAGCTGGCGAACCAAATTGCCGCCGGAGAAGTGGTAGAACGCCCTGCTTCGGTGGTGAAAGAACTGATTGAAAATTGCCTCGACGCTGGTGCGACTAGAATCGATGTGGAAATCGATAAGGGCGGCGCCAAGCGGATCCTGATTCGCGACAATGGCTGCGGCATCGAAAAAGAGCAATTGGCCTTGGCTTTAAGCCGTCATGCTACGAGTAAAATTGGCAGTTTAGATGACTTAAGCGCAATTGCTACCTTAGGATTTCGTGGGGAAGCTCTAGCCAGTATAAGTTCGGTCTCGCGTTTAAGTTTAAGCTCAAGAACGTTAGAGCAAGAGCAGGCTTGGCAAGCTAGGGCCGAAGGGCGAGATATGCAGGTGAGCTTGCAGCCCTGTGCTCATCCGGTGGGCAGCTCGGTTGAGGTGCTCGACCTATTTTTTAATACACCGGCTCGGCGAAAGTTTTTACGCACCGAAAAAACCGAGTTTTCACACATCGATGAATTGTTAAAGCGCCTTGCCTTAAGTCGTTTCGACGTGGCTGTTAGCCTAAAACACAATGGCAAGCTGATTCGCCAATACCGTATTGCTAAGGATCTTGATAAGCAATTGAAGCGAGTGGGAGCGGTGCTTGGCGCGCCGTTTATTCAGCATTGTTTGCATATTGATAACCGACATGATGATTTACGTTTGCATGGCTGGCTTGGATTGCCAGAGGTGGCGCGAGCGCAAAATGACCAACAGTTCTTTTATGTGAATGGCCGGATGATGCGCGACAAATTATTGCAGCATGCGATTCGTCAAGCTTTCGCCGCCTATCTACCGGAAGAATTACACGCTAGCTATGTGTTATTTCTGGAGTTGCCGCTAGAGCAGGTCGACGTCAATGTTCATCCTGCCAAACACGAAGTGCGTTTCCATCAAGCTCGTTTGGTACACGATTACATTGTACAGGTGTTAGGTTCTGCTTTGGCGAAACTACCACAAGCTGAGAGCTCGGCTGATTTGTGGCAGGGGGACGATGAGCAAATTGCTGATGAAACTTCTGTTATGGAGCCTTTAGCACAGCATAGTTACGCGGCGGTGCCTCGCTCTGAGTCGTCTGGGGCTAGCCGAGGCTCTTATCAATCGCCACTGTACCGCGCCGACCGCCCTCGAGCGAGTGAGCGGGAGGCTAACCACCAATGGTTGAGTCGTAGTGCCGCGTTTGACGCACCTAGCCTTGCTGGCGAGGAAAACACGAGTAGCTCTAGTCCGTTATTAAGTCCGCTACACCTAGAGCAGCAACGCTATTTATTGGCTCGTTATCGCGATGAGCTGGTGGTATTGGATTTATCGGTTTGTCAGCAAAGTTTGGCGTTTAAATTAGCCTTACAGCAATGGCCTCAAGGCTTAGATTCGGTACCTTTATTGTTGCCTTTAAAGCTGAGTTTAGAGCAAGACTTGGTGCAGCTAGTTGAACAACAAAGCGAAGCTTTGCGCCGTATGGGCTTTGCTTTTAATATTATTAATCGTCAGCAGTTAGCATTGACTCAGGTACCGAAGTTGTTCCGTAAGGTGGATTTCGCTCAGCTCTTACCGCGCTTGCTTGGTGCCATGATTCAGCTTCCTGAAGCCGAGTGGCAACAAGCTGAAGCCTTGCTAAGTGGCCTAATTAAGTTACAGCCCAATGCAGATGACTTTACTTGGCAGCAGGCCTTGGAATTAATTCAGCAGCTACAGCAACAGTACCACCACGAACTCCCCAAAGTGTTTTGGCGGCGGCTGGATTTGACAACTTGTATACAGGGGTTTGCTAATGAGCACTAAGCTGCCGGTGATTACACTGATGGGGCCCACGGCTTCTGGCAAGACTGCATTGGCCATTGACTTACATAAGCAATATGGCATGGAAGTGGTGAGCGTTGATTCGGCCTTAATTTATCGAGGCATGGATATTGGCACCGCCAAGCCCACCCCAGCCGAGCAAGCAGAGGCGCCGCACGCCCTAATTGATATTTGTGAGCCCACGGAAGTGTATTCGGCTGCAGATTTTCGCAAAGATGCTTTGGCGGAAATTAATGCAATTCACCAGCGTGGCAATATTCCCTTGTTAGTGGGCGGGACCATGCTGTATTTCAAAGCCTTGGTAGATGGCATTGCCGACTTGCCAGAAGCTGACGCTCAGCTTAGAGAGCAGATTAAGCAGCAGGCTGCAGCTAGCTCTTGGCAAGCCTTGCATCAGCAATTGGCGAACTTTGACCCTAACAGTGCGGCGCGAATTAATGCTAACGACCATCAGCGTTTAATGCGGGCCATTGAAGTGTATCGACTAACTGGTAAAAGCTTAACTGAGTTAAACCAACAACCAGTGGCCAAGTTACCTTTTGATATTCATCAGTTTGCCATTGCACCTCAAGAAAAAGCCCAATTACATCTCTTGATTGAGAAACGTTTTAAGCTGATGTTGGAACTTGGCTTTGAGGCTGAGGTCAAAGCGCTGATGCAGCGTGGAGACCTTGATCTTAGCCTGCCATCGATGAGGAGTGTTGGTTATCGTCAAATGTGGCAATATCTCAGTGGCGAAATAGAGTATGAAGAGATGGTATTCCGTGGCATAGTGGCCACCAGACAATTAGCCAAGAAACAAATGAATTGGCTGAAAAGCTGGCCCTCTCTTACTTGGTTACGCAGTGGGGAAGCTACAAACAGTAAAATTATTACCCAATCACTTAGTGATACTTGAAATTGCAGCTATAAGGCTCCAAGTTAGTGGTATATAATCGATTTTGAACGATGCCAAATTAATTTATAAGAAAAAGGAACAATAACATGGCGAAGGGGCAATCATTACAAGACCCATTTTTGAATGCGTTACGACGTGAGCGTATTCCCGTTTCAATTTATTTAGTAAACGGTATTAAGTTGCAAGGCCAAGTTGAATCATTTGATCAGTTTGTCATCTTGTTGAAGAACACTGTCAGCCAGATGGTATACAAACATGCTATCTCTACTGTGGTACCAGCGCGAGCTGTTCCTCACCATACCCCAGTACCTGGCGAAACCAAAACCGACGAATAGCACCTTGCGAAGGCGTATTAGCCTTGGTAAGTGCCAAGGAGTAAATTAGCTTGTTTGACCGTTATGAAGCAGGTGAACAAGCCATCTTAGTGCATGTAAATTTTACTGACGAAGATGAGCGAGAAGACCTGCAAGAACTGAAGATGTTAGTCAGTTCAGCAGGCGTTAACGCGGTCGCTACCGTTACTGGTAGCCGAGTTTCTCCTCACCCCAAGTATTTTGTTGGGGCGGGGAAAGCTGAAGAAATCGCAGAATTAGTAAAAAGTGCCCAAGCAGACGTGATTATTTTCAATCATGCTTTGTCGCCAGCACAGGAGCGAAATTTAGAGATGCTCTGTGAGGCGAGGGTGCTAGATCGAACTACCCTCATATTAGACATTTTTGCTCAACGTGCGCGTACCCACGAAGGTAAGCTACAGGTTGAGTTAGCCCAGTTGCGCCACATGTCGACACGTTTGATTCGTGGCTGGACTCACCTAGAGCGACAAAAGGGCGGTATTGGCCTACGTGGTCCGGGGGAAACCCAGTTGGAAACCGACCGTCGATTACTCCGAGCACGAATTAAGCAAATCATGCAGCGCCTAGAAAAGGTGGGTAAGCAGCGCGAACAGGGGCGAAGGGCACGGCAACGGGCTGAAGTACCTACGGTGTCTTTAGCTGGTTATACTAATGCTGGTAAATCAACTCTGTTTAATCGTATGACAGAATCGACGGTGTATGCGGCCGATCAGTTGTTTGCGACACTTGACCCTACTCTGCGGAAGATCGATATCGACGATGTTGGCAAGGTGATTCTTGCTGATACCGTGGGCTTTATTCGCCACCTCCCTCACGATCTGGTGGCTGCATTTAAAGCGACCTTAACCGAAACTCGAGAAGCTCAGCTATTATTACATGTGATTGATTATAGTGATGAAAGAATGGCTGAAAATGTTGAACAGGTTGAGGTAGTATTGGATGAAATTGGGGCTGGAGAAACCCCGTTTCTGCAAGTGTTTAATAAGGTGGACCAACACCCCGATATGAGTCCTCGTATCGAGCGTGACGAAAATGGTTTACCGCAAAAAGTGTGGGTATCGGCCTTAACGGGTGAAGGTTTGCCTTTGTTGTACAAGGCAATCAGTGAACGTTTGGTCGGTGATATGGTTAACCATACTTTGCGTTTGCCGCCAAGTGAAGGACGCTTGCGTAGTCGTTTATATCAGTTAGACTGCGTAGCAGGTGAACGTTTAGACGATGAAGGCAACATCGTTGTGGATATTCGGTTAGATGCCATTGCATGGCAGCGACTGGATAAGCAATTCGACCATAATTTAGATAGATTTATTGCTCAATGTGAGTAGGCACTAACTTTAATTTCTGGAGACACAGATGGCCTGGAATGAGCCTGGCAACAAGGGTGGCGGAGACCGTGACCCTTGGGGCAATAACAATAAGAACGGTAATCAGGGGCCCCCTGATTTAGACGAGGTTTTCACTAAACTTAGCCGTAAGTTTGGCGGCATCTTTGGCGGAAAGAAACCACCAGTAGGTGGCGGGAGCGGCGGCGTTAGCGGTTTTGGTATTGCTGTCATCGCTGTGATTCTCGCCGTTGTTTGGGTGGCTAGTGGGTTCTACACCATTGAAGAAGCGGAGCGCGGCGTAAAACTGACCTTTGGTAAGTACGACGTTGCAGCGGGTCCCGTTGAGCCTGGTCTAAATTGGAAAGCAACTTTTATCCAAGAAGTGATTCCTGTGGATGTTGAGACCATTCGTTCCTTACCTGCTTCAGGCTTTATGTTAACTGAAGACGAAAATGTAGTGCGGGTAGAAATGGACGTGCAGTACAAAGTTGTCGACCCTAAAGCTTATTTGTTTAGTGTCACCGCGCCTGATGACAGTCTTGCCCAAGCTACCGACAGTGCTTTACGTTACGTTGTGGGTCATACCAAAATGGATGACATTTTAACCACCGGTCGTGAAGTGGTTCGTAGCGAAACCGCTGCGATGCTTGACGAAATTGTTGAGCCTTACAATTTAGGTATTCAGGTGACCGATGTGAACTTCTTGCCAGCACGTCCACCTGAAGAAGTTAAAGACGCTTTTGATGATGCGATTGCCGCGCAAGAGGATGAGCAGCGTTTCATTCGTGAAGCAGAAGCTTACCAACGTGAAATTGAACCTAGAGCGCGTGGTCGTGTTCAGCGTATTGAACAAGAAGCTCAGGGTTACCAAGAGCAGGTTGTGCTAAGAGCCCAAGGTGAAATTGCTTTGTTTGAGCAGCTGCTGCCTGAATATGAGTCGGCTCCAGATGTGACTCGCCATCGTTTATACCTAGAAACGATGGAAGAGGTTTATTCGAAAGCGAACAAAGTATTGGTTGATGGTTCAAACAATAACAACATGCTGTATTTGCCGATTGATAAGTTGATGGAACAAGGTAGTAAGAACACTGCAAACAAAGTAAACAGAAGTTCTACGAATACCAATAAAATGGGTTCGGAACCTGCTACCTCTATACCATCTAGTCCTTCTACGATTAGAAGCAGCACTCGTTCAACATCGGGGAGAAATTAAGCCATGAAACAGTTTGCAATTTTTGGCGTGATTTTAGCCTTGTTGGTGGCTTACTCTTCAGTCTTTGTAGTGAAGGAAGGCCAGCGCGGTATTGTAATGCAATTCGGTAAGGTTAAACGTAGTGACGACGGTGAAGCGCGTGTCTACGAACCGGGTTTACAATTTAAGGTGCCATTTATCGATTCAGTAAGAAGGCTGGATGCGCGCATTCAAACCTTAGATGGCAACGCCGATCGCTTTGTAACATCTGAGAAAAAAGATTTGATCATCGATTCCTACGTTAAGTGGCGAATTTCTGATTTCTCGCAATTTTACCTACGTACTGGCGGTGGTTCTGTCGCTCAGGCAGAGTTATTGTTAACCCGTAAAATTAACAACGGTCTGCGGAGCGAAATTGGTGCTCGCACCATTCGTGACATCGTTTCTGGTGAGCGTGGTCAAGTGATGGAAGATGCTTTGAAGCGTATGGCGCGTTCTGCCGAAATTGGTATTGAAGTGCTAGACGTACGCATCAAGCAAATTAACCTGCCAGATGAAGTCAGTAATAGTATCTTCCAGCGGATGCGAGCAGAACGTTTAGCCGTGGCTAAAGAACACCGCTCTCAAGGTCAGGAGCAAGCCGAGATTATTCGTGCTAACGTTGACCGTCGAGTGAATGTGATGTTGGCCGATGCCGATAAACGTGGCCGCCAAATGCGCGGTGAAGGTGATGCGACAGCGGCAAAGATTTACGCCGATGCTTACAAAAAAGACCCAGACTTTTATAAGTTCTGGCGAAGTCTAAGAGCCTACCGCAATAGTTTTGAAACTGGCGGTGATGTAATGGTATTAGACCCTAATAGTGAGTTCTTCCGCTACATGAAAGAACCAGCTTCTAACTAAACTTGAGGGCCCAGTGTAAGCTGGGCTTTTTTATGACAGATTCTTTTTTACTCGCCGTCGCTTTGCTATGCCTGCTTGAAGGCCTAGGTCCTTTATTGTTTCCTAAGCGATGGAAACGGCTGTTAAAACAGATATCTGAGACACCAGCGACTAGTATTCGACAGATAGGCCTTGGCTTAGTGACAGTTTCTATTGTCCTGCTCTATGTGATTAATCTTTGACCTTAACGCATAAAATAGGTATAAATTGCACCCCTTGACTGTCCGATTTCTGCTAGAATCGCTTTTTAACTGAGACGACGAAAGACAATGGGAAAGAACGTAGTGATCCTCGGCTCTCAATGGGGAGACGAAGGTAAGGGTAAAATCGTAGATTTACTCACTGATAAATCAAGCTATGTGGTGCGCTATCAAGGCGGTCACAACGCTGGACATACCCTAGTTATTGACGGCGAAAAAACCGTCCTTCATTTAATCCCTTCTGGGGTACTTCGTGATAACGTGACCTGCGTTATTGGTAACGGAGTCGTATTAGCTCCTGATGCGCTATTTAAGGAAATGGCTATGCTCGAAGAGCGTGGTGTTCCGGTGAAAGAGCGTTTAGTGATCAGCGAAGCTTGTCCACTTATTCTGCCTTACCATGTTGCCCTTGATATGGCGCGTGAAAAAGCCCGTGGTAAAAAAGCCATTGGCACTACCGGGCGTGGTATTGGTCCCGCCTATGAAGATAAAGTGGCTCGCCGCGGTTTGCGCGTGGGTGACTTGTTCGATATGGAGCAGTTTGCTACCAAGCTAAAAGAAGTCATGGAATACCATAACTTCCAGCTTAATCATTACTACGACGCGCCAAGCGTAAGTTATGAAGAAGTGCTTGAGCAAATGACGAAGATGGCGCCGGTACTTATAGCCATGGTTAAGGACGTTACTGACTTATTAGATCAAGCGCGTCGTGGTGGTGATTCAATTATGTTTGAAGGCGCCCAAGGCACATTGCTTGATATTGACCACGGTACTTATCCTTACGTGACTTCTTCTAATACCACTGCTGGTGGCGTTGCCACAGGAAGTGGTTTCGGTCCGCGTCATTTAGATTATGTATTGGGTATTACTAAGGCTTACACCACGCGTGTTGGTTCTGGTCCATTCCCTACCGAGTTAGATGATGATATTGGCCAACATTTAGGTGAGAAAGGGCATGAATTTGGCGCGACAACTGGGCGTAAACGTCGCTGTGGTTGGTTAGATGCCGTTGCCATGCGTCGTGCTGTGCAAATTAACAGTTTGTCTGGTATCTGTTTAACTAAACTAGATGTATTAGATGGTTTGGAAGAGTTAAAAATTTGTACTGGTTACAAAATGCCTGATGGTGAAGTTTTACGTGTTCCACCTATGGCTGCAGAAGGCTATGAAGTGGCTGAACCGGTATACGAAACTATGCCTGGTTGGTCGGAAAGTACCTTTGGTTTGACGGCTAGAGAACAATTACCACAAGCTGCACTAGACTATATTGCACGCATTGAGGCCTTGTTAGAAGTGCCTGTTGATATTATCTCAACTGGCCCAGACCGCGTAGAAACGATTATTTTGCGCCACCCATTTGCTTAAGTTATTAAGCTGAAGAAAAAAGGCTGCCACAGGCAGCCTTTTTTGATCGTTAAGCATGTTGCTTGTCGCTAGCGCTTATGCGGCTCGGTCGGCCGCGATATTGGCTAAACTGATCAACGCCTGCTTGTATTCGCTATTTTCTAAGATGTCCAAAGCTAGAATTGCTTTTTGTGCTTCTTCTGCCGCTTTAGCTCGGCAATAGTCCAAGGCTTTGGTCTTTTCTAATATCAACAGAATTTCGTCTAATTGGGCTCTAGAACCGCCCTGTTTAATCGCTTCGGCAATCGTGGTCTTATCACCTTCTTCAGCTTGCTGCATTGCGTAGATAAGCGGCAGAGTGGGTTTTCCTTCGGCCAGATCATCACCAACACTTTTGCCCATTTCTTCTTGGTCGGCAACGTAATCGAGCACATCGTCCATAATTTGAAAGGCTGTGCCAAGATACTTACCGTAGTCTTGCATGGCTTCTTCAATGCTCTGGTCTAATTCTCCAATTACCGCAGCTAAGCGAGTGGCGGCCTCAAACAGTTTGGCCGTCTTACAGTAGATGACCTCGAAGTAGCGTTGCTCGTCAGTATCTGGATCGTTGCAATTAATCAATTGCAACACTTCCCCTTCAGCAATAACGTTAGTGGCATCGGCAAGGATGTCCATGACCTTAAGGTTTTGCAGTTGGGTCATTAATTGAAAAGAGCGCGAATATAAGAAATCGCCTACCAACACACTGGCGGCATTACCAAAGCGGGCATTGGCGGTATCTTTACCGCGGCGCAGCTCTGACTCATCAACTACGTCGTCATGCAATAAGGTTGAAGTGTGAATAAATTCGATAATCGCCGCCAGCTTAATATGTTGCTGTTGCTGGTAACCAAGGGCGCGTGCGGCTAATACGGTAAGTAGTGGGCGGATCCTTTTGCCACCGCTATTTACAATGTAAAAAGAAATTTGATTAATAAGAGCAACATCTGACTCGAGCTCTTTAAAGATGAGATCGTTTACTGCTGTCATATCTTGGTGTGACAGCTTTTTTATTGCATCCAATTGCATAATTTATCTTTAGTACTTCGAAGTGAAGCTTCAATAGCTTATTTTGATAATTTGATGTTGCAATAATATCTCAATTTAGTGGTTTAAGCAGCTTTAGTAGGGGAAAATTCTTGGGCTTGGGTGAATTTTAAACTTTTTTGAATTTCCCCTTGCGGGAACAGATCTTTTTCCGTAGAATCCGCCGTCATTGTTGAGAATTATAGACACCTTGAAATATCAGGTGTACAGCGGAGTTTGAAAAAAATGTACGCGGTTATCCAAAGTGGTGGTAAACAGCACCGTGTGGCCGAAGGCCAAACACTTCGCCTTGAGAAACTAGACGTTGAAACTGGTGAAACAGTTGAATTTGATAACGTATTACTAGTTGCTAATGGCGAAGACGTTAAAGTAGGCGCACCTTACGTAGATGGTACCAAAGTAACAGCAGAAGTTGTTTCTCATGGTCGTGGCGATAAAGTTAAAATCGTTAAGTTCCGTCGTCGTAAACATTCACGTAAGCAACAGGGCCACCGTCAGTGGTTCACTGAAGTTCGCATTACAGGCATTAACGGTTAATTTAGAGGAATATACTCATGGCACATAAAAAGGCTGGTGGTAGTACTCGTAACGGTCGCGATTCGGAAAGTAAACGCTTAGGTGTTAAACGTTTCGGTGGCGAGTCTGTATTAGCGGGTAGCATTATTGTTCGTCAACGTGGTACTAAATTCCACGCGGGCACCAACGTTGGTATCGGTAAAGACCATACTCTTTTCGCAACTGCCGAAGGCAAAGTGAAATTTGAAGTTAAAGGTCCTAAAAACCGTAAGTTTGTTAGCATCGAAGCTGAATAAACGTCCAATTTGTTATTCAAAAAGCCCCGCACTAGCGGGGCTTTTTTTTTCCAATAAGCCACTATTTCGCTCACGAAATAGCCATGGTGCATTATAGTTAAGCGATAATGCTGGAGTAGAAAATGAAATTTGTAGATGAAGCGGTAATTAAAGTTGATGCTGGTGATGGTGGCAATGGCACCATTAGCTTTCGCCGTGAAAAATATGTCCCGCGTGGTGGTCCTGACGGCGGCGATGGTGGTGACGGTGGTAGTGTTTATTTGGTGGCCGACGAAAACCTTAATACCCTAATTGACTATCGCTTTGAGCGCTTTCACAAAGCTGAGCGTGGCGAGAATGGACAAGGCTCTAACTGTACCGGTAAACGCGGTGAAGATTTAGAGCTGCCTGTACCCGTGGGTACCCGTGCTCGAGACCAAGATACTGGGGAGATCCTCGGTGATCTTACTCAGCATAAACAGCGTCTATTGGTGGCCAAAGGTGGTTTTCACGGTTTAGGCAATACTCGCTTTAAGAGTAGTACTAACCGTGCTCCGCGGCGTAAGTCGAATGGTACTCCGGGTGAAGTTCGTAACCTACAGTTAGAGTTATTACTGCTGGCAGATGTGGGCATGTTAGGCTTGCCCAATGCGGGTAAATCTACCTTTATTCGTAGTGTTTCCGCTGCCAAGCCTAAAGTAGCCGATTATCCATTTACCACGCTTATTCCTAATCTAGGCGTGGTTCGTCAGTCTGAGAATCGCGGTTTTGTTATTGCCGATATTCCTGGTTTGATTGAAGGGGCTGCCGATGGAGCTGGTCTTGGGGTTCGTTTCTTAAAGCACTTAGAGCGTTGCCGTGTATTGTTGCATATGGTGGATGTATTACCCGCTGATGGCAGTGACCCTGTGGAGAATGCCTTAACTATCATTAGCGAGCTTGAGCAATATAGCGAGAAGTTGTTTGAAAAGCCGCGTTGGTTAGTATTCAACAAGGTTGATTTAGTTTTAGAAGAAGAAGCCGATGAGATCCGTCAGCGAGTGATTGACGCATTAGGCTGGGAAGGCGAAGTATTTTCTATTTCCGCTTTGGAAAATAATGGAACCAAAGAAATCTGTAAGGCAATTGGCCAATTCTTAGAAACCTTACCGGTGGTAGAAGAAGAGCTGGCCGAACGGGAAGAAGTTAAGTTCCAATGGGACGATTACCATCAGCAGCAAATTGAGCAAGCTGAGTTTGAAGACTGGGACGATGATGATTGGGATGATGACGATGATCATGGTGTAGAGGTTATTTACCAGCCATAGTAAGCTATTCATTTGTTGTTAGTTGTCGTGATACTCGGATAGTTAAACATGTTACGCTCATTTAGGAAATATACGGGGCCTGTTCAGGCTCCGGTTCGTAATATCGATTTAGAGCAGCAAACTCGCATCTGTCGAGTGGTTGTATTGGCTGGGCGCATCATGCAACAGCATGGTGCAGAAAGTAAGTTAATCGAAGAAACCTCGGTTCGTTTAGGTCTCGCCCTAGGCTTAGATAGTGTCGAGTTGGCGATAACCGCAAATGCCTTAGTGCTTACTGGCCTATCCAAAGGACGTTGTATTACTACTACCCGTCGAGTTTATGACCGTGGTATTAACATGCACATGGTCTGCGAAGTACAACGTATTACCATCATGGCTGAAAAGCAGTTGTTGGATGTAAATGAGGTAGTCAAGCGTTTAGAGCGTTTACAACCTTATAAGTACAATCGTTGGCATGTGGTATTTATGATTGGCCTATCATGTGCCTGTTTTAGTCATCTGTTTGGTGGTGATTGGACGGTATTTGCTATGACGTTTATCGCATCAGCTATCGCTATGTTTTTCCGCCAAGAAATGGCTCACCGCCATCACAACCCCATTCTTAATTTCGGTATGACCGCCTTTGTGGCCACGTCGGTGGCAGGTTTGGCGGTTCGCTATGACTTAGGTAATCAACCGCAAACGGTGATGGCCGCCTCGGTATTATTATTAGTTCCTGGTTTTCCGCTTATTAATGCGGTGTCGGATATGGTTAAGGGACATATTAGTATGGGGATTTCCCGGTGGTTTTTTGCCTCGCTATTGAGTTTGGGGGTTGCCATGGGCATTGCCCTTTCGATGTGGGCAACTGGCGTCAGCGGGTGGTTATAAGATGTTAGAATTATTAGCAATTTTAGTTGAAGACGCGATTTTTTCATCGGTTCCCGCGGTGGGCTTTGCGATGGTGTTTAATGTGCCTTCGCGAATGTTGCCACTGTGTGCCATTGGCGGTGCGTTTGCTCACTGTTTACGAACCCTGTGTATTCACTGGGGCGTGCCCTTAGAGTGGGCCACTTTGGTGGCTTCAACCAGTGTCGGTTTAGTGGGAGTTTATTGGTCGCGTCGTTACTTGATCCCTCGGCCGGTATTTACTGTGGCCTCGATAATACCGATGATTCCCGGTAGTTTTGCCTTTAAAACCATGGTGGGTATTATTGGCCTATATAGCGGCGGTTTTAGCGAAGCATTGCTGGCAACAGTTATCGAAAACGGCTTGCGTACTTTGTTTATTTTGATGGCCTTGAGTTTTGGCTTAGCGATTCCCTCTGTGGTGATCTATCGCGGCCGACCGATTGTTTAGTAAATGATAAAAATAAGGTAGTAGAGTGAAGCTAGCGATGATTGCTGCAATGACCAAGCAGCGGGTAATAGGTAAAGATAATCAAATGCCTTGGCATTTACCCGCCGATTTGGCGCATTTTAAACGGGTAACCATGGGCAAACCGGTGATTATGGGACGTTTAACCTATGAATCTATTGGGCGCCCTCTGCCTGGGCGTTTAAATATAGTGGTCAGTCGTAATCCCAAGCTTAGCATTGCTGGCGTTGAAGTGCTCAGTAGTGTTGAGGCCGCCTTGGAGCGGGTTAAGGATGAAGCGGAAGTAATGATTATTGGCGGGGCAAACATTTATCAACAATGTTTGCCTTTAGCGGATTCACTCTACTTAACTTTTATTGATACCGAATTAGAAGGGGATGCTTATTTCCCTGATTATCTGCAACAAGCATCTTGGCAAACGCTTCACCGCGAAAGTCATCCCGCGGATGATAAAAACCCTTATGATTTGGAGTTTGTTAGCTTAGCTAGGGCTTAATCATATTTTTGTTGAAGCAAGCTTGAGTATACATGCGCTGGTCGTCCCAGCGCAGCATCGACAAATAGTTTCCCCATACACAACCGGTATCTAAGCCAGAAACTAAAGCATGTTTGCTTTTCCCCATTAGAGCCGCCCAGTGACCAAAAATGATGTGGGTTTGCTTAAGGTGTTTACCGGGTATTTCAAACCAAGGTTTTAAGTTTGGGTTGTTATTTTTATTGGGTGGCAGTTTAGAGTCAAAATCTAAGCTGGCATCGGGAAAGCAATACCGCATACGGGTAAACACATTGATAATACAGCGCAATCTGTCATAGCCGACCAGTTCGTCTGTCCAATGAGCTGGTTCGTTACCGTACATATTCTGTAACAACTGCAGGTAGTTGTCGCCAGCTAGCTCTGCTTGTACCTCTTTAGCTAACTTTAAGGCCTTGCTGACTTTCCATTTGGGGTAAATGCCGGCATGCACCATTACTACATCAAAGTCAGGGTGTTTCTTTATCAGTGGTTGTTGGCGCAGCCAGTCGAGCAGTTCGTCGCGGTCCGGCGCATCCAATAGGGCTTGCAAATTATCGCGGCGTTTAGCTCGGTGAATGCCATTGGCAACAGCCAGTAGGTGCAGGTCGTGGTTACCCAGTACGATGTGCGCAGAATCGCCTAAGTCTTTTACAAAACGCAAAGTCTCCAGAGACTTAGGGCCTCGCGCTACTAAGTCCCCGGCTAGCCATAGCTGATCTTTTTTTCGAGAAAACTTACATTGCTCGAGTAAGGCTTGCAGTTCGTCCAAACAGCCTTGGACGTCGCCAACGAAATAACTTGCCATTGGTTTTCTCTATTAGTGAAGTTTGTTGGGCAAGGACAAGCGAAATGGCGGTATTTCTGCTTCAAATTCATTGCCTGATTGGTCGACTAAAGTGTAGCTTCCCTGCATCACACCGACCTCGGTAGCGAGCACAGCACTGCTGGTGTAGCTAAACGGCTTTTCTGGTTTAAGCAGTGGCTGTTTACCCACTACACCATCTCCTTTTACTTCTTTCACTTCGCCGTTGCCGTCGGTGATTAGCCAATGGCGGCGCAATAGCTGTAAGTCTTGCTCACTGGTATTGCGAATGGTGATGGTGTAATAAAAGGCATATTGTTGCTGCTCAGGAACAGAATGTTCAGGTAGAAAGCCAGTTTCTACCTGTATATCCAAAGCGTATTCTGGGCTATGAGTCATCGCTACTAGAGGCCTGCAATAATTGTTCTTTATCTATGTAATTAGCAATATCACAAAATTGCTCAATAGTTAAATTTTCAGGGCGTAGCGTAGGTTTTAGTCCAAGGGCTTCGAGGTGTTCAACACTGAGTAGATTACCTAAGGCATTGCGAATGGTTTTGCGGCGCTGGTTAAAGGCTTCTTTACATACGCGATCTAAGGTAGCTAGAGAGTTGAGAGGGTATAGAGTGCTTTCATAAGGCTCTAAACGAACCACTGCAGAGTCTACCTTTGGTGGTGGCATAAATGCTTCAGGCGGCACTTCTAATGCCGGAAAAACACGACACTGCACTTGAGTCATGACACTAAGGCGACCATAAGCTTTACTGTCTGGCCCGGCGGCCATGCGATTGACCACTTCCTTTTGCAACATAAAGTGCATGTCAGAGATGGCGCTGCTAAAGCTTAATAAATGGAAAATTAGCGGGGTAGAGATATTGTAGGGCAGGTTACCAAATACCCGCATTTTTTGCTGGGCCTGGCTTAACTGCATAAAGTCAAACTTTAGGGCATCAATCTCATGAATAGTGAGCTTATCAGCTAGGCGTGGATGTTCGCGCAGGCGTTGAGCTAAATCGCGGTCTAATTCCACTACATGTAAACGCCCTGCTGCATTGGCAACGGGCTCGGTCAATGCGCCCAAGCCGGGGCCAATTTCTACTAAGTTTTCCCCTTCTTGAGGGTAGATCGTAGCAACGATTTGGCTAATCACTGACTCATTGTTCAGGAAGTTTTGGCCAAAACGTTTACGGGCGCGATGCCCTTGATGAACTTGTTTATTCATGTTCTCGCTCTACCATGTCGATGGCGTGTTCTAAGGCTGTAATCATACTTCCATGATCGGCTTCACCAGTTCCCGCCAGCTCAAGCGCTGTTCCATGGTCAACTGAGGTTCTTATAAAGGGTAGGCCAAGGGTAATGTTTACTGATTTGCCAAAACCCTTATATTTCAATACAGGTAAACCTTGGTCGTGATACATCGCTAACACGGCGTCGGCTTCGGCGAGGTATTTATCTTGGAATACCGTGTCTGCTGGCAATGGCCCAATTAAATTCATGCCATGTTCTTCACGCATTTGTTCCAGAAGAGGAATAATGATGTCGAGTTCTTCGCGACCTAGGTGGCCATCTTCGCCAGCATGAGGATTGAGACCACACACATAAATTTTAGGTTGTTTAATCGCGAATTTACTTTGTAAGTCATGATGCAAAATACTGATGATATTGTACAAACGCTCATGCGTAATGGCTTTAGCCACATAGGCTAAAGGTAAGTGGGTGGTGGCAAGGGCCACTCGTAAGCCTTCGGTGGCTAGCATCATCACTACATCTGAGCAGCCCGCTTGTTGGGCGAAAAACTCAGTATGTCCGCTGAATGATACTCCCGCTTTATTAATAATGCCTTTATTGACGGGGCCGGTAACCACCGCGGCAAATTGCCCATCCATGTTGCCTTTACAAGCAAACTCCAGCGTTTTAAGTACGTAATGGCCGTTGGCTTCATCTAGCAGTCCGGGCACGGCTGGAGCACCCATGTTAATAGGGGCAATGGTGAGAGTACCGGCGGCCTGCGGCTTAGCTGCTTGTTCGGGTTGATAACTCAGCAAGCGAATATTAATTCCTAACAGTTTGGCGCGTTCTTCTAAGAGCTGAGGGTCGGCCACCACTACTAGTTCCATCGGCCAAGCTTGCTGGCTAATCGCCAGCACTAAGTCTGGACCAATACCGGCAGGCTCGCCCGGAGTGAGCGCGATTCTGGCGACAGTGTTACTCATGCGTCACCATCCAAAATCTCAACATAGGCTTCTTCGCGAAGCTCTTCTTGCCAAGCTTGCATCTCTTCGTTGTATTTACGATTAAAGATTAATTGGCGAGCTCGGTTTTCGCTGGCTTGGTTGGTGGTATCGGTGGTGCGCTTATCGAGCACTTCTAATAAATGCCAACCGAAGGTTGAACGAAACGGCTGACTAATTTCACCAACGGCTAAGCGAGTTACCGCATCTCTAAATGCTGGAACATAAGCGCTGGGATCAGACCAACCTAGCTCGCCACCACGCACCGCTGAGCCTGGATCTTCAGAGTATTGGCGAGCCAGCTCTGCGAAGTTGGCTTCCCCAGAAATAAGTTGTTCACGAAACTCTGACAGTAGGCTTTTGGCCTTTTGGTCGCTCAGAATAATCGAAGGTTTAATTAGAATATGGCGCGCATTAACCTCTAAGGTTTCTACCTTTTGTAGCCCTTCTGCATCTAACACCATCACAATATGTAAGCCAGTGTCGGTACGGATTGGCCCCAGTACTGACCCTTTGGTTTGGTTGGCTACTACGCCAGCAAATAGGGTGGGCATTTCTTCTATGGTCATCCAACCCCAGTCACCGCCTTCTAAGGCTTTGGGGCCTTGAGAGTAAGTCATGGCTAGCTGATTAAAGTTTTCACCTTGCTTAAGTTGTTGCACTATCTGCTCGGCTTGTTGCTGTGCGGCAGCCTCATCGTTACCGATACGGATCAAAATGTGGCCGACTTGGTAACGTACGGTACCTTTGTCTTGCTCTTCGATGAGTTTGATTAAAGCCTGTACTTCTTGGTCTGAAATGGATACTCGACGTTGCACTTGGCTACGACCCACTTCACCCAGAATAATCTCGGTGCGGATTTCATCTTGGAATTGTTGGTAGCTCACCCCTTGTTGCTCTAGCTCAGCTAGAAACTCTTGGCGAGTCTTTTTTTCTCCCGCGATGATGTTATCAATAGTATTTTCTAACTGGGTGTCACTGATCTTGATACCTAAGCGTTCGGCGAGTTGTAATTGCAGGCTTTCTTGTATCAGTCGATCCATCACTTGCTGCTGCAATTCATTTTCCGGTGGTAGGGCTTGTCCCTCTTGCTTAGACAAGCGTGTGACTTTATTGGTGAGCTTTTCTACCTGAGTTTGGGTGATCACATCGTTATTCACAATGGCAACAACCTTATCCAGCAACTGTTCTTGTGCCTGTACTAGCCCAGTATTAAGCAGTAATATACTCAAACTAAGCAAAATTAATTTCTTCATCTTGTTCCTATCATTACGGCAAGCAAAACGCGGCTACTTTACCATATTTGTACTAAAGGTTTTAATGGTTGAGGTAAAAGGGGCGACCATATTTAAAGTTACCGCCTTCTAACATTCGTTCACGGGCACTGGGGTCATTACCGCCAAGGCCTTTTATTTCAAAATCTAGGCGAACGGAAGTATCAAATTCTCCCACGCGGTCGATGTTGGAGTTGTAATCAACATAGGTGCTTTGCAGGCCTCGTTGGTAGGTCAATCGAATCCCCCAGCAACAGGCGTTATATTGCACTCCTAAATAGCTTTCTATGCTGCGGTCTAGAATCATATCGCGATAGTAGCTACCTACCGCTGAAATTGTAGGGGTGATTGGCCAAGCCACTTTACTGCCAAGCTGGTTAACGTCACCGATCATGGTTTCATCGGCGAGCGAGTAGCGATAGTTCAATTGCACTAGTTTTTCGGTTTCGGGGCGCCATTCGATGGCGGCATTGGCTTTATTGAGACGACCCTCGCGCGTATCAATTTGCAAACCGGTGTGACCATACCAATCTTCACGAATATTGGCGTCCATTTCAAAGGCTAGGGCAGAACTGGAGTTGCTAGAATAGTCACTATTCGGCACTAGAGTAGTCTCGCTTGGTTCAAAATAAATGATCTGTCCTAAGCTTAAGCGCAGTGTTTCTTGGTTATTGGCTGAAAGAAAGCGCGAATGAACCCCTAAGGTGATTTGATTGGCATCCGCTATACGGTCTAGACCACTATAGCGTTGGTCGCGAAATAGCCCGTAGTAATCTTGTTGTAGGCTAGCGGTATCATACAAACCGATATCATCTTGGTTGGTATAAGGAATGTAGAGATATTTAATCACTGGCTCTAGGGTTTGAGTGTAGTCTTCGCCAAACCAAAGGGTATCTCTATCAAAGTTAAGCCCCCCATGCAGGCTCAGCTTAGGCAAGGTGCGACTGGTCGAGGCGGCTAAGTAGCGGTAGTTAATGTCATTGCCTTGGTCTTGTCGGTAATAGGTATGCATTAAAGCGAAGTCCGCTTGAAAAAAGCCTGCTGGCACCACGTAGGGCAAACTTAGGCTGGGCTCAAGGTGTAAACGCTGTGCGGTATAGAGGCTTGGGTCACTGTGGTCAAAATTACTCAGTTCAGAGCTAAAGCCTGCTTGCAAGTTATGCCAATTGAGATCCCAATCTCCAACAAAGCTTAATTGTGGCAATAAGGTATGAGGTTGCTCAGTATTACCAAGCACCTGAAAATCTTGCACTAATACTTGGCTATACCAATTCTTGGTGTGGTAACCAACACTACCAGTTTGAATCAGCTGGTTTTCGTTGAGTTTCCCCAGATCATCACCCAAGTCGTTAAAATAGTTGTCATCACTAATTTTGCTGTAGTCGCTGTTGAAGCGCCAATGACGTCGATACTGGCCTTGATGTTCCCAATGTAATAAGTAACGGTCGCGGTCTAGTAAGTCGTCATTGGGCAGGTAGTCTGCGTTGATTAAACCGCTATGTTGGCCCAATAAATAGCGGAATTCATTTTGTAATTGCACGCCGCGACGAGTCATTAGACGTGGTGTAATCGTAGCATCGAAGTTAGGCGCAATATTCCAATAATAAGGTACTGAGATATCTACACCGTTTTTGGTGGAGGTAGAAATGCTTGGAAATAAAAAGCCACTATGGCGTTGGTCCCCAATTGGGTAAGAAAAATAGGGTAAGTACAATACCGGTACATCGAACAGCCTTACGGTGGCGTTTCTGGTGGTAGCCCATTCTTGTTCGGTATCAATGTCGATTTTCTGTGCTCGAATTTCCCAACTAATATCATCGGGAGGGCAAGCGGTATAACTTGCATCCTCTAAGGAAACATTTTTTTGGTCATTGATGGTTAGGTTTTTGGCTTGGCCATGTCCCTGTTGCTCAAACAGCTGGTACTCCGCCGAATTGAGCTTCGCTTTGTTGTCTTTTAAGTTAGCGCTAAAAGTATCACTTTTAACACTGACCAAATTGTCCTGAAATTCAATTTTACCGTTAGCTTCCAGTGTTTGCGCTTGTTCGTCTAATACGGTGCTTTCAGCTTTTAACACACGGGCGCCTTGGGAAAATTCAACGTTGCCGTTAAAGCTGGCTCGCTCACCTTGAGTGGCCTGTACCTGGTCCGCCTTTACAACGTAAGGAGCATTAGGGTCTACGGGGCCACGGTCAATACGCTCGGGGATGTGGGCGCGACATTGAGGTATGGATAACGGTGTTTCTGCGTTAGCACCAAGGCTGGAAAGCAACAGCGCTAATCCTAGCGATGTTTGCAGGCACCGAGTAGTTACGAACATATAAATATGCACCATTCCCTGATATAAACAAATTCTAAGCGCGCGATATCAACGTTGTGCTTAATGAATTCTGTGGTTAAAGTTAGCCGCATATAATACTGGATTTATTGGTAAGCGGCTATTTAAAGGCTGTTTTTAGTATAAGAAATTATGAGTAAACTACAGCGCCAAGCCGCTTTACAGCAATGGCTGTCAAAAACCTTCAAGATTGCTTCTCCTGATTTGCAAATGGTCAGTGGTGATGCCAGCTTTCGTCGCTATTTTCGTTTTGAGCTTGCCGGGCGCTCGGCCATTGCCGTTGATGCGCCGCCAAGCACTGAAAAAAATCATCAGTTTGTCGCCTTAGCTGAGGCGCTAAGCCAGCAAGGCCTTGCTGTGCCTAGCGTTTATGCTGCTGATTTGGAAGACGGTTTTTTATGCCTTCAAGATCTCGGTTCGAGTCTGTTAGAGCAGCAATTAACCCCAAGCAATGCTAAGCAACTGTATAGACAAGCCTTACGGCTAATTGTTCAATTACAACAAACACCAGTTCAGAGTTTGCCTGAGTTAGAACGTTTTGACGCGGCGTTCATTCAACGAGAGCTGGATATTTTTGCTGATTGGTTTGTTGGTCAAGAGTTAGCCTTACCCGATACGTGGCAACAGCAAGCCGATTGGTCAAGCTTGTGCCGTGAGTTGAGCGAGGCGATTATGCAACAGCCCTATGTGGCGATGCATCGTGATTTTCACTGCCGTAATTTAATGCTCGAGCAGCAGCGCCTGGTTATGATCGACTTTCAAGATATGGTTGAGGGGCCGATCTGCTACGACCTAGTGTCTTTGCTGCGAGATTGTTATGTGGGCTGGCCTGAGAGTTTGGTTCAGGACTTAAGTTTGGAGTATTTTCAACACTTGCCAGCTCCGTTGGCTCAATCTGTCAGTGAAGAGCAATGGCAACGTTGGTTTGATTTAACCGGCTTACAGCGCCACCTCAAGGCGATTGGAATTTTTTGTCGTTTGGATCATCGAGATGGTAAAGCGGCTTATCGGGCAGCTATTCCCCAAACTCTCAGTTATGCCTTGAAAGTGAGCGCTGCCTATCCAGAACTACAGACATTTCATCAGTGGTTGGCTAGCGTGACAAAGGGGCTTAGCGATGAGCTGCATTAATACCGCGATGATTTTGGCGGCTGGGCGTGGTGAGCGGATGCGCCCGCTCACCGACCATTGCCCTAAACCTTTATTAGAACTTGCTGGTAAGCCATTAATTGAATGGCATATTGATAAACTTCAGGCTGCCGGTATTCGGCGCATTGTGGTGAATACCGCTTATTTAGGCGAGCAGATTGAAGCTCGTTTGGGAAATGGGCGGCGTTGGGGGCTAGATATTTTATACAGCCGAGAAGTTGAGGCTTTAGAAACCGCTGGCGGGATCGTTCAGGCCTTAGACTTATTAGATGCTGAACAATTTTTAGTGGTTAATGGCGATGTGTGGACCGATTGGGATTATCGCCCGCTATGCCAGCCAAGTCTTGAGCAGCGTTTGGCGCATCTATATTTAGTGAGTAATCCCAGTCACCACCCGAAGGGCGATTTTGCTTTGCAAGGCCAACTAGTGGTGGATAAACCAGCCTTTACCTTCAGCGGTATCGCACAGTACCACCAGTCATTTTTTGCCGGTTTAGCACCAGGCCGACGCGCCCTTGCCCCTTTGTTAAGAGCGGCGATGCAACAGCAGCAGGTTAGTGGGCAGCTGCATCAGGGCTTATGGGTCGATGTTGGCACGCCGCAACGACTGCAACAGTTAAATCAGAAATTAGTTAAAGATTGAGACGAATTATGCGTATTTGGGGAAAACTTCTAGGAGTATTTTTTGGGCTGATGTTTGGTGGCGTATTTGGGGCGCTGCTCGGTTTGTGGCTAGGTCACCGTTTCGATAAAGCAGTAGGGGGGAGTTTTGGCTTCTCTTATGGTAATGGTAAGTTGGTGCAGCAAGAGTTTTTATTCTCTACCTTTGCGGTACTTGGCCATATTGCTAAGTCGAAGGGCGTAGTCACTCAGCATGAAATTCAGGTCGCCTCGTTGTTAATGGATAAGATGGGCTTGCAAGGCGAAGTGCGTCGTCAGGCTCAAGACGCTTTTCGCCAAGGTAAAGATCCCGATTTTCCTCTTGATGAACAAGTTGCCCGTTTCGTTAAGTCCGCTGGTGGACGTTGGGACTTGTCGCAGATGTTTATGGAGATCCAGCTGCAAGGCGTGTTTGCCGATGGAGTGGTTGATGCCAGTGAACGAGCCTTATTGCAGCGAGTGGCAAAAGGTTTAGGTTTTTCAGAGCGCCAGTTAGAGTCGATGATTTCTCGCTGGGAAGCGGAACTGAAGTTTCGCCAACATTATAATCAAAATTACACTCATCAACAGCGGGCACAAGCGAGTACTCAGCAGTTACAAGAAGCCTATCAAATACTGGGTGTTGACTCGCAAGATAGCGATCAACAGGTGAAACGAGCCTATCGAAAACTGATGAGCCAACATCATCCAGATAAATTGGTGGCTAAGGGCCTACCGCCAGAAATGATGGAGTTGGCGAAACAGCGCACTCAAGACATTCAACAAGCTTACGAGTGCATAAAGCAGCACCGTAAAAACCTTTAATTGGCGAACACTTGGTTGCGAGGAGCACCCGCTATAAAGGCTTCGATATTGTCGGTCAGTTGATCGGCCAGCTGCTGCATGTTTTGGGTGCTTGCTCATGCCACATGGCGGGGAATAACTTGTCTCACCTAAGCGCTTCCATTCTCAAGACATTCAACAGCCTTACTAGAGCATAAAGCAGCACCGTAAAAACCTTTGATTGGCGAACTTTTGGCTGCGAGGGGCTCCCGCTATAAAGGCTTCGATATTGTCGGTCGGTCGATTGATTGGCTAGCTGCTGCATACTTTGGGTGCTTGCCCACGCCACATGGGAGTGAGAATAAAATTATTTAGCCTAAGCGCTTCCATTCTCAAGACATTCAACAGCCTTACTAGAGCATAAAGCAACACCCTAAAAACCTTTAATTGGCGAACACTTGATTGCGAGGGTCGCCAGCCACAAAAGCTTCGATATTATCGATCAGTTGGTCGGCTAACTGCTGCATATTCTGGGTGCTTGCCCATGCCACATGGGGAGTGAGAATAAAATTATCTAGCTTAAGCGCTTCCTTCAAGGGGCTATTGTCAGCGGGCGGCTCTAGCACCGACACATCACTGGCTGCGCCGGCAATTTGCTTGCTTTGTAGGGCATTTAACAGTGCTTGTTCATCAACAATGCCGCCACGAGCAGTATTGATGACAAGGGCATTGGGTTTCATTACAGCAAACTCTGGCTGCTTAATTAAGCCTTCGGTTTCGGAGTTTAGTGGGCAGTGTATGCTGAGCACATCGGCCATGGCTAAGGCTTCCTCAAAGGCGACTTTCCCTGGGCGAGGGGAGCGTAGCTTGCGCTCGGCAAATACTACTTGCATGCCGAGTTGTTGCGCTAATTTAGCGGTGGCTTGACCCAGGTTGCCGCCGCCGATTAGCGTTAAGGTTTGCCCCGCTAAGTTGTCGATGGCAAAGTCGAAGAAGCAAAATTGTTGGGCTTGTTGCCAGCGGCCTCGTTGGATGGCGTGGTGGTACGCCATAATATTACGGCGCAGATTAAACATCAGCGCGATGCTATGTTCAGCGACACTTTGCGCGGCGTAATCGCGAATATTAGAGACCACGATGCCTTTTTGCTGAGCATAGTTTAGGTCGACGTTATTGGTGCCGGTGGCCGCGACCGCAATCATCTTTAGCTTTGGAAGTTGGGCTAAGCTGGCTGCTTGCAGCGGTACTTTATTGACTACGATGATATCTGCATCTTGAGCGCGCGCTACTACTTGTTGCTCTAGGCTAGTCTCAAAATTGAGCCATTGATGGGGGAAGTTTGCGGTTCTTAAATTAATTTGTTCGGCGAGGGTGGCGCGGTCTAAAAAAACAATTTTCATCGTAAGCTTGAGCTAGTTGGGGTGTTTTTAGCATAACAAGATTCGTTCAAACCGCCTACCGCCATTGGAAAGCGTTTAATTTAATACCAACCTAAAGCATTAAACCAACCGTAAACGGCTTTATTGAGTTTAGCGCTGTTGGGCTGAGTTTGAGCCGTAGCCGGCAGCTCGGTTTGTCGATAATTGAGCTTTTGACTTTTAGTGCTGGCGATTAGCCGTTGCTGCCGAGCAGTTTGCTGCCAATGGTTGTAGTCGTCAGCGTAAATATCGAGTATTGGCAGCGACAGTTGCGCAGCTTGTTCTGCCAGTTGTTGATTAAGTTGCTGGTCGGGATAGTAGGCACTGACTAAGACTAAGCCATCGGGAGCTGGCAACTGCTGCTCTGCCAATAGCTCTACCAGCCAAGCTCCCATTACGCCTTGAGCCACGATAACCTGAAAACCAAATTGTTCTTGCTGAGCTTGCTTGGCTGCTTCCAATAGCGTTTGTAAATCTTGTTTATATTGTTGGCGGGCTTCTTCTTGCTGAGTAATGGCGCTGCTTTGCATTAAACCGGCCATGGGAGAAGGGGGAAGAATGGCGCCGGTTTCCCAACCCCATTGTGGTAAGGCCTGGCGAAGCGAATCGATGCTATTGGCCGCGCTGGGGCTCTCTCCCCAATCAGGTAGTAATAGTATCGAGCCACGCTTTTGAGGGGTTTGTTCTTCTAACCAGAGGCTTACATATTGTTGCTCGGCCACTTGCAGTGGTTTTAGTTCTCCTTGCACTTGCCAATGGGAAAAATCACTCGCCTGCCACTGTGCCCAAACGGCGGAGCTAGAGATTGAATAAGCAAGTAAGCAGGCTAGAAGTTTTCGCAAAATAAGCAGTTCCTTTAGTGAGCACTTCTATTATATCGGGTCAACACCGCTCTAGCTTTAGTTAAAAAGGAGGCGGGCAGTTAAACTCCATCCATTGCTCGGTTTGCGGGTGATAAAAGCCCAGTTTAGCGGCGTGTAAGTGCAGCCGCTCACTGAGTGCTTTGGCTGCAGTTGTCGCGTAAAAACCATCACCAACAATTGGGCAGCCAATTTGTTGCATGTGCACCCGTAATTGATGAGTACGACCGGTTATGGGTTGTAGCTCCACCAAGCTGCTATGTGGGCGAGTTTCTAGCACTTTCCATTTGGTTAAGGCGTGTTTGCCCAGCTCAAAGTCAACTATTTGCTTGGGGCGGTTAGGCCAATCACAGCGTAGTGGTAGTTCCACTTCTCCCTGTTGTTGCTGGGGGTGGCCATAAATTTCTGCGTAATAGGTTTTGGCAGTTCTACGCTGTTGAAATTGACGGCTGAGGTGGCTTTGGGCCGGTTTACCTAAAGCCATCACGATTAAACCCGAGGTGGCCATATCGAGACGGTGAACCACTTTAAGTTCTGGCCAAACCCGCTGGGCACGCTGCCATAAGCTGTCTTTTTCTATCCTACCGGGCACCGATAACAAACCACTGGCCTTGTTAAACACAATCACCGCATCGTCTTTATATACGATGCTGAAGTAGGGGGACGTGGGCGGGCGATATACAAAATCTGGCATGACAAGCGCTCTAAAAATTAAGGCCTTAGTGTAAGCTAAGGCCTCAAGGTAAATAAACCGAAATCAAGCTATTTAGTTATGAGAAACCAAAATGACGCGTAAGCTGTCTAGCTTAACTTGGGCTTTTTGTAAGTAGTTATCGGCATTATCCCTTAGCTCACGCATAGTGGCCAATTCATCTTGGCGGATGCTCGGGTTCACTGCGCTTAGGGCTTCTAGTCGTGCCAGTTCAGCATTCAAACTCTGTTTCATCTTGTTGCTGGCTTGAGCGACAATGTCACTGAGCTGTTGTTGAGCTAGCTTATTGGCTTGGGCCAACAGGGGATGGATCTGCTGCTGAGAGGCACTGACTAATTTCGCTGCTAAGTGACGATTTACCGCAGAAAGCTGCTGGTTAAATTGCTCAAAACCTACCTTATCAGATAGGTCGCCGCCATTTTTATCAAGCAGGATCCGCACCGGTGTGGCGGGTAAATAGCGCTCAATTTGAAATGCCGCTGGCGCACTGGTCTCTACTACGAATATGCCTTCAAGGAATAGACTACCCACTGGCAAAGCGCGGTTTTTCAATAGGGCAACCGAACTAGTACCTAGATCGGCACCAAGAATGGTATCGATACAACTTTGCAGTAATGGGTGTTCCCAAGACATAAGCTGAATTTCATCACGACTTAAGGCGGTGTCTCTATCGTAGGTAATGGTACAGCCGTCTTCTGGTAGACCATTAATAGAGGGCACTATCATTTGTTCACTGGCATGCAATACTAGGGCATTTTCACCTTTATCGTCTTGATTGATGCCAATACTGTCAAACAAGCGTAGGCTGAAAGTCACAAAGTGCGGGTCTTGCTCGGCGCTTTGAATTTTTTCAATCAGTTGCTGGGCTTTAGTTCCGCCACTAGAGTGGATTTCTAATAAACGGTCTCGTCCGGCATCGAGCTTTTGTCTTAGCTCTTGGTAGCGCCGTGCTGTGTCTTTGATTAAGGCATCTAGTTCAGCGGGGGCTGCCTCAGCGCTGGCTAATATAGTGTTTAAGCGCTCGCCAAACTCTTTATATATTTCGCTACCAGCAGGGCAGGTGTGTTCAAAAGCATTCAGCCCTTCATGGTACCAGCGTAATAAACTTTGCTGAGGCGTGTCTTGTAAATAAGGAACATGAATTTGAATATCATGTTTTTGGCCAATTCGGTCGAGGCGGCCAATTCTTTGCTCAAGCAAGTCTGGGTTGGTAGGCAAATCGAATAATACTATGTGTTGAGCAAACTGGAAGTTGCGACCTTCAGAGCCAATTTCGGAACATACCATTAACTGAGCACCCGCTTCATCTTGGGCAAAATAGGCAGCGGCTTTATCGCGCTCTAGTAAGGACATATCTTCATGGAATACAGTGCCGCGAATACCTTCGCGGGTACGCACCGCATCTTCGATGGCTAAGGCGGTGGCAGCCTTCGCACAAATCAACAGTACCTTCTTTTGCTTATTGGCTAGCAAAAAGTCAATTAGCCAATCGATACGGGGATCATACTGCGTCCAACTGGCGCTGTTTTCCGTTTCACCTTCAAACTGTTGGTAGAGCTCTTCTGGGAACATCAGCTGGTTATTCAGCCCACTGTTGTTACCCTGCATCATCTGTTGCACTTTCAAAGCCGTTTTATATTGGCTGGGAAGATTGAGCGGATAAGCGCTGAGCTGTCTTTTAGGGAAGCCTGCGATAGCATTGCGGGTATTACGGAATAATACTCGCCCTGTGCCATGGCGGTCTAACAGGTGTTGTAATAGCTCTTGCTTAGCTTGCAGTTGCTGCTCTTCAGTCGCTTGTTTATCGTTAATTAAGTTAATCAATGGCTGAATATCATTTTCACTTAACAACTCCGTAAGCTGATTAGCGTGCTGATCGCTTAAGCGCCCAGTATCAAGTAGAGCCTGAGCGGCTTCGGCCACCGGTTGATAGTGCTGTTCTTCTTCTAAAAACGCTGCGTAGTCGTAGAAACGGTCTGGGTCGAGTAAACGCAAGCGAGCGAAGTGGCTTTGGTGGCCCAATTGATCCGGCGTCGCGGTGAGCAACAGTACGCCAGCAATTTGTTGCGCTAAATGTTCAATGACCTGATATTCTCGGCTAGGGTTTTGTTCATCCCATTGTAAGTGATGGGCCTCGTCTACCACTAGTAAGTCCCATTCTGCCTCGGCCACTTGTTCAAAGCGTTTTTTCTTGCGGCGTAGGAAGTCTAAGCTACATAAGACCAGCTGCTCAGTTTCAAAGGGATTTTCTGCGTCGGCATAGGCTTCGATGCAGCGGTCTTCATCAAATAAACTGAAATGCATATTAAAGCGGCGTAGCATTTCAATCAGCCATTGATATTGCAGCGCATCGGGTACCACAATCAGGACGCGTTTAGCTAAGCCGGCAATTAACTGCTGATGAATGATCAAGCCCGCTTCAATGGTTTTACCCAAGCCAACTTCATCAGAAAGCAATACCCGTGGAGAAATGCGCCGACCGACTTCGCTAGCAATGTATAGCTGGTGGGGGATCAGGCTTACCTTGCCTCCCATTAAACCTTTTAATTCTGATTGCTGTTGTTCGAAGCGCTTCACTAAGGTTTGGTAACGCACCACAAAACTGTCGAAACGGTCTATTTGGCCCGCAAATAGGCGATCTTGTGGTTTGTTGAATTTAAGGAAGTGGCTTAAAAACATCTCACGCAGTTGCACAGGCTCTTGAGTATCGTGGCGAACGCCATGGTAAATAATGAGCTCATCGACTTCTTCTAATTCGCTAATGGTCATCGACCAATCGTCGGTACTGCTAATCTCATCGCCAACATTGAATACTACGCGAGTAACTGGCGCATCAGCCATGGCATAAAAGCGGTTCTCTCCGCTTGCTGGAAATAGTAAGGTCACCATTCGACCTTCTATAGCGACAACCGTGCCTAAACCTAACTCTGATTCTGAATCACTGATCCAGCGTTGGCCGATAGAAAATGACATCAGCAAAGACTCCAAACGACAAAGGGCGGCTATGGTATCCAATACATTTGTGATGTAAACCCAGAATTTACCTAAAATCTCTTTTTATAATCTGCGTCTTTATTATAGAAGCTAGCAAACAGACATAGATAAACTATAGTTATCTAGCTAAGAAGCAGCGAATCATGTCAAATAAGCAGCAAATTGTTTGCTAACTGAGCACTTGAACTAAATCTTGTGATTTTCTTCAAAAAACGCTTGCGCCGAAAGATTCGATGCCTATAATGCACCTCCACTGACACGGCACACAGCGCTTCGCAGCGATGAGGATGCAAGTCAGGGCTGACAAGGCCTAGGGCTGAGTTAGCGACTTTCAAACTGGTTTTTAAAATGTTTTAAAAAAGCGGTTGACAGTCACAGAGGATGGCGTAGAATGCGCACCTCGCTTCGGCAAGAAGCAACGCTCTTTAACAATTTATCAAGCAATCTGTGTGAGCACTCACAGGGCATTAAGCGAAAAAATTAAGCTTAAGTGAACTGGATGCTTGCACTGTAAAACACAGTACTATTTCAGTTTTTAACTTGAGCGAAAGAACTTTTGATTGAAGAGTTTGATCATGGCTCAGATTGAACGCTGGCGGCAGGCTTAACACATGCAAGTCGAGCGGTAACATTTCTAGCTTGCTAGAAGATGACGAGCGGCGGACGGGTGAGTAATGCTTGGGAAACTGCCTGAGAGTGGGGGACAACAGTTGGAAACGACTGCTAATACCGCATAATGTCTTCGGACCAAAGGAGGGGCTCTTCGGACCTTTCGCTTTCAGATGTGCCCAAGTGGGATTAGCTAGATGGTGGGGTAATGGCCTACCATGGCGACGATCCCTAGCTGGTTTGAGAGGATGATCAGCCACACTGGGACTGAGACACGGCCCAGACTCCTACGGGAGGCAGCAGTGGGGAATATTGCACAATGGGCGCAAGCCTGATGCAGCCATGCCGCGTGTGTGAAGAAGGCCTTCGGGTTGTAAAGCACTTTCAGTTGTGAGGAAGGTTGTGTGGTTAATACCCATATAATTTGACGTTAGCAACAGAAGAAGCACCGGCTAACTCCGTGCCAGCAGCCGCGGTAATACGGAGGGTGCGAGCGTTAATCGGAATTACTGGGCGTAAAGCGTACGCAGGCGGCTTTTTAAGCCAGATGTG